>CAZXTO010000483.1:0-2514 GCA_964643675.1 uncultured Planctomycetales bacterium | reverse complement strand
GGCCGAGGCGCTGGTCGAGCTGCAGCCCGGCGACGCCGAGCTGCTGGAGGGACCGCGGGCGCCGATCCTGCTGGCGCCGCGCCGCCCGCGCGGCCCGGTCTGCGAGGCCGCGGCGCCCGGCATGCAGGATCTCGGCGTGATGCTGCCCACCACCCCGCTCCACGCCGAGCTGTTCCGCGGGCTGGCGGTCGACCAGCTGGTGATGACCAGCGGCAACGCCAGCGACGAGCCGATCTGCCGCGGCAACCGCGAGGCGGTCACCCGCCTGGCCGCGCTGGCCGACCGATTCCTGCTCCACGACCGCGACATCCTGCGCCGGGTCGACGACTCGGTGGTGCGCAGCAGCCCCGAGGGGCCGATCGTGCTGCGCCGCTCGCGCGGCTGGGTGCCGGACCCGCTGCGGCTGCCGCTGGCCAGCCCGCAGCCGGTGCTGGCGATGGGCGGCCACCTCCAGGTCACCGGCTGCCTCGCGCTCGGCGAGCAGGCCTTCCTCAGCCCCCACGTCGGCGACCTCGACACCGCCGAGGCGCGCAGCTTCCACCTCGAGGTGCTGGACGGGCTGGAGGACTTCCTGCAGGCCACGCCGGAGATGATCGTGATCGATCCGCACCCGGACTACCCGGGCTCGCGGCTCGGCGAACAGCTAGCGCGCAGCAAGGCGGCCGGGGTGCTGCGGGTGCAGCACCACCTGGCGCACGTGGCGGCGGCGGCGGCCGAGCACGGCCGCTTCCCCCTCTTGAAGGAGAAGTTCGGCGGCATCGCGCTCGACGGCACCGGCTGGGGCCCGGACGGCACCGCCTGGGGCGGCGAGCTGCTCGAGCTCGACGGCCAGCTGCGCTGGCGGCGCGCGGCCTGCCTGGAGCCGCTGCCCCTGGTCGGCGGCGAGCGCGCGGTCCGGGAGCCCTGGCGGATCGCGGTGGCGGCGCTGACCAAGATCGGCCTCGACGACCTGATGGGGCGGCTGCCGCTGGCCGGCCTGGTCGACGCGGGCGAACGCGAGACCGTCGCCGAGCTCGCCAAGCAGCCGACCTGGCCGCTGTCCTCCGGCGCCGGGCGGCTGTTCGAGGCCGCCGGCGCGATGTTCGGGCTCAACGCGCGCAACGACTACGAAGGCGAGGCGGCGCTGCGCTTCGAGTCGCTGGCGGCGCTGGCCGCGGGCGAGCTGCAGCCGTGGCCGGAGATCGGGCTGGAGCAGAAGCACGACCGCTTCCAGCTGCCGAGCGCGCGCCTGCTGGGAGCGGCGGCGGTCCGGCTGCTGCGCGGCGAGCAGGCGGTGCAGGTGGCGGCCGGCTTCCACGACGGCTTCTGCCGGCTGCTGGCGCGGCTGGCCAAGAGCGCCCTCGACCCCGATGTGCGCACGATCGCGATCGGCGGCGGCTGCCTGGCCAACCGGCTGCTGCGGCGCTGCCTGCGCGAGCGGCTGGAGGGCATGGGTTACGAGGTCCTGATCGCCACGGATGTCCCTCCGGGCGACGGCGGCCTATCGTTCGGACAAGCGGCGCTCGCCGCCGCGGCCCTGGTGCGCGGCGCCGAGCCCAGGATCACGAGAGCAGGATCATGTGCTTGAGCATCCCGATGAAATTGCTGGAGAGCGACGGCTACACCGGCCTCGCCGAGGTCGACGGCGTGCAGCGTGAGGTCTCGCTGATGCTGCTGCCCGAGGAGGCCGAGGTCGGCGGCTTCGTGCTGGTGCACGCCGGCTACGCGATCGCCACCATCGACGAGGAGGAGGCCGCGCGCACGCTCGAGCTGCTGCGCGAGGCCGCCGCCGGCGGCATGGTCGAGTGGGAGAGCGAGCGATGAGCGGCGCCCGACCCAGCGGCGGCCCGCCGCCCTCCAGCGGCGCCGAGCCCGAGGACCGCGGCTTCGACCTGGACGGCCTGCTCGAGAGCGTGACCGACCCGGAGGCGGCGCGCGCGATCGCCGCGCGCGTCGCCGAGCTGGCCGGCGGCCTGGAGCGGCCGGTGACCCTGATGGAGGTCTGCGGCACCCACACCCACGCGATCGCCTCGGCCGGCCTGCGGGCGCTGCTGCCGGCGTCGGTGCGGCTGGTGTCCGGCCCCGGCTGCCCGGTGTGCGTGACCCCGATCGGCTGGGTCGACCGGGCCTTGGCCCTGGCGCGGCGGCCGGAGATCACGATCACCACCTTCGGCGACCTGATGCGGGTGCCGTCGAGCCGCGGCACGCTGGAGCAGGCGCGCGCGGCCGGCGCCGACGTGCGGGTGTGCTACTCCACCCGCGACGCGCTGCGGATCGCGCGCGAGGAACCCGAGCGGCAGGTGGTGTTCCTGGCGGTCGGCTTCGAGACCACCGCGCCGACCATCGCCGCGGCGCTGGAGGAGGCCGAGCAGGAGGGGCTGGCGAACTTCCTGATCCTGCCGGGGCACAAGACCATCCCCGAGGCGCTCGAGGCGCTGGTGCTGAGCGGCGAGCTGCGCATCGACGGCCTGATCTGCCCCGGCCACGTGTCGGTGGTGATCGGATCGGAGGCCTACCGGCGGCTGCCCGAGCGCC
>CAZXTO010000482.1:0-2519 GCA_964643675.1 uncultured Planctomycetales bacterium | reverse complement strand
GCCGGAGCGGACCTCCTCGGCGATGGAAGCCCCGGTCGCCAAGGGGCTTCGGAAGGCCGGCAGGCGGGCCTCCGGCGGCGCCCCGGCGAGCAGGGTGAGGGAGGTGGCCGCGAGCGGCGCGAGGAGCAGGATCAGCGGGCGGACCATGACGCGACGGAGGAAGCGTAGGCGCGGCCTAAGTGACCGTTACCAAAACGCTTTAGGGGCTAGTTATGGTAGACTTCCCTCGGCCCGCCGCCAGCTTCCCAAGAGGGGAGAAATGGCGATCCGGCGGGCTCAGCGACCAACGATGCGCCGCATTCTAGGAAAGACCTTTGCCCTCGGTCTGCTCGCCGTCCTGACGGCCTGCTCCGGGTCCTCCTCGTCCAACGTGGTGACCCGGGCCGGCAACTTCCAAGTGGCTCTGTGTTCCCTGGGTTGCCAGGGTGGCTCCTGCGCCGTCAACCAGATCGCGACCAACCAGGACATCGTCTTCACCTTCAACGACGACGTCGACCCGGCCTCCGTGAGCTTCACCACCATCTCGGTGGTCGAGGTCAGCAACGGCTCCACCCCGCCCGGCGAGTTCATCGTCGACGGCCGCAAGGTGATCTTCCGCCCGGCCCTGATCGAGAGCGAGGCCGGCATCCAGTTCGGCTTCGTCGAGGGGTCGGTCTACCGGGTCACGGTCTTCGCCTCGCCGGAGTCCAACGTGGTGCGCTCGGTCATCGGCCGCCCGAACCTCACCCCGCTGTCCTGCTCGATCAGCACCAATGGCGTGATCGACCTGGTGCCTGGCCGGCCCACGGTCAGCTTCACGCCCAACTCCAGCTCGCCGCCGAACTCGAGCAACTTCGAGATCGAGATGGTCTTCAACGACCTGATGCAGAAGGACCAGCTGGTCGACTCGGTGACCGGCGGCAGCCCTTCGGTCAGCGTGGTGGTCGTGGACGACTCGCAGGCCTCCTCGGTCGAGGTCCAGGTGCCGGGCACCTTCTCGATCAGCTTCGATCAGAACGCGCTGCTGACCACCCTGACCTTCGATCCCCTGGCGCCCTTCCCGGGCGGCCTGGGCGGCTTGCGCAACCTGCGGCTCGACTTCTCCTCGCAGATCGCCGACATCGCCGACAACTTCCTGACCAACCCGGGATCGAATTTCATCCCCCTGCCCGACCGCAGCCTGGCCGCGGGCAGCTTCGCCGAGAGCTTCGCCGACACCAGCATGCTGGACGGCGGCGGCAGCACCGCCGATCTGTGGGCCGACAGCCCCGGCGTCCTGGCGAGCGGTTACGACGCCGTCAACGGCGTCCACAAGGGCGGCGGCAGCGGCCTCCTGGGCGTGTTCGCGCCCACCGAGGACTACGAGTTCGACACCGACCGGATGTTCATGGAGACCGTGACCGGTGAGGAGTGGGAGATCACCGACGGCGTCTTCATGTTCGAGGAGATCCACATCCCGGCCGGCGTCACCGTGACCGCGATCGGTCCCAACCCGCTGCGCCTCTACAGCCGCGGTGAGTGCGTGATCGAGGGCACCCTCGACCTGTCCGGTGCCCCGGCGCCCGCCAACTTCGGCAAGTACTTCCCGCGCTTCGACGAGCTGCTCGCCGGCGAATCCACCGGCGGCATCTTCGACTTCGAGGCCGAGGGCGGCGACCCCGCCACCGGCACCTGCACCGGCGGCTCGGGCGGCAAGGGCGGCAAGTCCTGGTACCTGCTCGACGGCTCCCCGCCGGCCGGTGAGCCCGACTTCTACGACGAGGACCTCACCAATTGGGTCGAGGGCCAGGTCGATCCCGGCGTGGACCCGCCCGATCCGGCCCGCTTCCTGGCCGCCAGCCCGCCGGTCGCCGGCCGCTGGATCTACGTGCACGGACGGCCCGGCCAAGGCGTCGGCGCCGCGGCCACCAGCGGCGACCCCGAGCTGAACTACGCCCAGCTCGCCGCGGAGCGCGCGCTCGGCGCCGGCATGGGCTCGTGGGCCTGGCCGCCGCTGAGCGACTCGGTGCCGGACACCAGCTTCACGACCTACACCAAGATCCGCACGCACTTCGATAGCGGCAGCAGCAGCTACACCAGCTGGGCGCGGCACCGCGCCCGCGGCGGCGGCGGCGGCGGTTATTGGACCGACGGCGGCCAGGGCGACTTCTTCATCCCTGGCTCGACCGACCCGCTGCTGCAGCTGCTCGAGGCGCCGGTGGTCGACGCGCCCAACGGGGTCTGGGAGTACAACGACTTCCTCGACCTCGACGTGTACGGCGGCGGCGGCACCCCCGACGCGGCCGGCGGCGCCTACAGCTTCCCGGCCAGCATCGAGACCCTCGACCCCGCCTTGGGCCTGCTGGTCGGCGGCGGCGGCGGCGGCGGCGCGGGAGTGGGCATGCACGGCTCCTACTGGGACGGCGGCAACTTCCAGGCCAACGGCCTGATCGACACCTACCGCACCTGCAGCGGCGCCGGCGGCGGCGGCGGCGGCGGCGCGGTGCAGCTGCACTCCGGTGGCCGGATGGCGGTCAGCGGCCAGGTCTCGGTGGCCGGGG
>CAZXTO010000481.1:0-2519 GCA_964643675.1 uncultured Planctomycetales bacterium | reverse complement strand
CCCGGACGCCGCCGCCGCCAGCTCGGACGCCGCCGCCGCCAGCTCGGACGCCGCCGCCGGGCTGGCGGCGCTCCGCTCGCAGCTCAGGCCTTGGTATCCGATCCCGGTCGAGCGCATCGGCCGATATCGTTAGCGTCGATCGAGTCCGCGCCTCCGCCGACTCTTTGGTCGAGCCGCGCGGGTGGCAGCTGGCCCCGCCGGCCTGAGCATCCCCGCCTCAGCCGTTGGCGCCGTTGCCCCAGAGATCGGCGTCGTCGTCGGGCGGCTCCGACATCGGCCGTGGGTCACACCGAGGCCCGTCGACAGGTCGTAGAGCCGCGGCAGCATCGAATTGGGGGGTTGCAGCCGCTCCAGGATGGCATCATCCGGGTCCCATGCGAGCCTGGTCCAGCCTTGCTTTCCTGCTCCTGCTCTGCGCCGCTTGCCAGAATCCTGCCGCCGGGGAGCGGGCAGCCGCGGTCCGCCCCAACCTCGTCTTCTTCTTCGTCGACGACATGGGCTGGCAGGACACCTCGGTCGCCTTCCACCGCGAGCGCACGGCCCTCAACGACCGCTACCGGACGCCGAACATGGAGCGGCTGGCGGCCGAGGGCATCCGCTTCACCCAGGCCTACGCCAGCGCGATCTGCTCGCCGTCGCGGGTGTCGCTGATGACCGGCATGAACGCCGCCCGCCACGGCGTCACCTGCTGGACGCTGCGCAAGGACGTGTCGCCGGAGGGCCGCCGCGGCGACGTCGCCGGTCCCGACTGGCCGCTCAATGGACTGTGCGCCGAGGAGGGCGTGCCGCGCACCGTGGTCGCCACCACCCTGCCGCAGCTCTTGCGCGAGGCCGGCTACCACACGATCCACGCCGGCAAGGCCCACTTCGGCGCCCAGGGCACGCCCGGCGAGGACCCGCGCAACCTGGGCTTCGACCTCAACATCGCCGGCGGCGCGATCGGCGGCCCGGGCAGCTACTGGGGGGAGAAGGACTTCTCGGCGGCGTGGCGCGACGGCGACGCGATTTGGGACGTGCCCGGGCTGGAGAAGTACCACGGCCAGGACATCTACCTGACCGAGGCGATCACCCGCGAGGTGCTGGCCGCGCTCGAGCGCCAGCAGGCCGCCGACGACGACCAGCCCTTCTACCTCTACCTGTCGCACTACGCCGTGCACGCGCCGTGGGAGGCCGACGCGCGCTACGCCGCCCGCTACCGCGAGATGGGGCTGGAGGGCGTGGCGCTGAAGCTGGCGACCATGATCGAGGGCATGGACCGGTCGCTCGGCGACGTCCTGCGCTGGCTCGAGGACAACGGCGCGCCGGCGCAGGTGCCGCCGAACCTGCCGCTGCGCGGCCACAAGATCACGCCCTACGAAGGCGGCACGCGGGTGCCGATGATCGTGCGCACCCCGGATGCCGAGCGGGCGGGGGAGCGGACCGCGGCGCCGGTGCTGATCGAAGACGTCTTTTCCAGCTTCCTGGAGCTCGCGGGGGTGGACTGGAGCGGCCGCGTGCGCCAGGAGGTCGACGGCGTCAGCTTCCTGCCATTGGTTCGGGACGAGCCCGCCGCCGTCGCCGCGGCCGGCGAGCGCGCCTTCGTCTGGCACTACCCCAACACCTACGACCAGCCGCCGAGCTCCACCATCCGGGTGGGGGACTGGAAGCTGATCCACCACCACGCCGACGGACGCCTCGAGCTCTTCGACCTGGCGACCGACCTCTCCGAGACCACCGATCTGGCGGCCGCGCGACCGGAGATCCGCGAACGCCTGGCCGGAGAGCTGTCGCGCCTGCTGCGCGAGCGCGGCGCCCTGATGCCGATCGACCGCGCCACCGGCGCCCCGGTGAAGATGGCGGATCGACGCTGAGATCGGAGGCGGCGGCCAGGACCGGAACTCTTCGGCCTCGGCTGCGGGATCTGAAGCGGGCTGCCGGTCCTGGGATAAGCTGGTTCGATGATCCCCTCGCTCCGGCGCCCTCTCCTCGCCCTCGGTGTAGCCGCGCTCGGGCTCGGCGCCTGCCGCCCCGAGCCGGTGGACCCCGGCGACTCGCTGCGCCGCGCGGCCGAGGAGCGCTTCGGCGCCGCCGAGCTCCAGATCGTGGAGCTCGAGCTGCCGGCCGGGCTGCCGGAGTCCTTTTCCTTGGCGCTGACCGTCGACGGCCAGGCCACCACCACGCGGCTGGAGCGCCACTCCCTGCGCGCGCCCGGTTTCGCTCTGGAGCGCTGGTCCACCGCGGGGACCACGGCGGAGGCGCCGCCGCCGCCCTCGAGCTACCGCGGCCGCCTCGCCGGTCTGCCGGGAACGATCGTGCTCGCGGGCCTCGGCCCGGACGGGCTGCGGGCGCGGCTGGAGTCGGACCTGGGGCCGGACTGGCGCATCCTGCCGGCGCGGGAGCTGCTGCCGGGGGCGGGGCGCGGCACCCACCTCCTGCTGCCGGCCGACGCGCCGGATTCGAGCCTGCCCGCCTGCGGTTCCGCCTCCCTCGCGCCGCCGGAGCCGCACGCCGAGTCGGGGGAAGCCGGCCGCGGCAGCACC
>CAZXTO010000480.1:0-2525 GCA_964643675.1 uncultured Planctomycetales bacterium | reverse complement strand
GATTCCATGAGCACGCCCCCCACCGATCCGACCCGTCGTTCCTTCCTCATGCAGTCCTCGGCCGCGCTGGCCGGCGGCGCCCTGCTCGGTGACCGCCTGGTCGCCGGCGCCGCGCCCGAGACCAGCCTGCCGCGCAACGCGATGGGGGACGACGAGATCCGCGTCGCCCTGGTCGGCTGCGGCGGCCGCGGCGGCGGCGCCGCCGCGCAGGCGCTCAGCACCGAGGGCAAGGTCAAGCTGGTGGCGCTGGCCGACGCCTTCTCCGATCGCCTCGAGAGCACGCTCAACAACCTCACCGCCGGCCACGGCGACCAGGTGGCGGTGCCGCCCGAGCGCCGCTTCGTCGGCTTCGACGCCTTCCAGAAGGCGATCGACTGCGACGTCGACCTGGTGATCCTGGCCACCCCGCCCGGCTTCCGGCCGCAGCACTTCGAGTACGCGATCGAGAAGGGCAAGCACGTCTTCATGGAGAAGCCGGTGGCGGTCGACGCGCCGGGCGTGCGCAAGGTGCTGAAGGCGGCGGAGGAGTCGATCCGCAAGAACCTGAAGGTCGGGGTCGGCCTGCAGCGGCACCACGACCCGCGCTACCAGGAGACGGTGAAGCGGCTCCAGGACGGCGCCATCGGCGAGATGAAGATGTTCCGCGCCTACTGGAACGGCGCCGGCGTGTGGGTCAATCCGCGCAAGGAGGGGCAGACCGAGATGGAGTACCAGATGCGCAATTGGTACTACTTCAACTGGCTCTGCGGCGACCACATCGTCGAGCAGCACATCCACAACCTGGACGTGTGCAACTGGGTCATGGGCGCCCACCCGGTCGAGGCCCAGGGCATGGGCGGCCGCCAGGTCCGCACCGGCATCGACCACGGCGAGATCTACGACCACCACATGGTCGAGTTCATGTACGCCGACGGCACCAAGATGCTGTCGCAGTGCCGCCACATCCCCGGCTGCGCCAACAACGTCTCCGAGCACGTCATCGGCGCCAGCGGCACCGCCAACATCGGCGGCGGCCGCATCGAGGGCCCGGGCGGCTGGAGCTGGCGCTGGCGCGGCGACGGCGTGAACCCCTACCAGGTCGAGCACGACGTGCTGTTCGCGGCGGTGCGCAACGACACGCCGTTCAACGAGGCCACCAACGGCGCGCTCAGCACCATGACCTCGATCTTCGGCCGCATGGCCACCTACTCCGGCAAGGTCGTGACCTGGGAGCAGGCGATCAACTCCGACCTCGCGCTGCTGCCGGCCGCCTTCGACTGGAAGGCCGACCCGCCGACCCTGCCCGACGCCGAGGGCCGCTACCCGATCCCGGTGCCCGGCTCGACCCGCGCCTTCTGAGCCCGCCCGCTCCGCCACCCGCCCCTTCGTCCCCCGTCTCCCCCCGTCGACTCCGGACCCGCAACGCCGCCATGGAAAGCCGCCGCCACCTCTTCGGTCTGTTCGCCCTCGTGCTGCTGTCGCTGCCGCTGCTGGCAGCCATGAACCAGGACCCGGCGCCGCACGACCCGGACGAGACTCCGCTCATGCTCCAGATGCAGGAGCTCAAGGCCGGCATGAAGGGCCTGCGACGCAGCGTGCGGGACCCGGAGAAGTACGGCGAGGCGCTCGAGACGGTGCTGACCATGCAGGCCAGCGCCCAGCTCGCCAAGCTCGAGATCCCGGTCATGGCCGCCGGGCTGCCCGAGGCCGAGCGACCGGCCTTCAACCTGGCCTACCGCCAGGACATGGTGGTGATGCAGCAGCTGCTCCTCGAACTGGAGCTTGCCCTGCTTCGTGGCGACTCCGAGAATGCGCAGGCGATCTACAAGCGCCTGAAGACGCTCGAGGAGGAAGGTCACGAACATTTCACGGTGGAGTAGCCCCCTCAGCAGCTCCCTGCTGCTGCTCCTGCTGATCTCCTGCGCCCAGGTCCCCGGGGCGCCGGTGCAGACGGCCAAGCTCGATCAGTTCACGATCGAGCAGCGTTACCACGCCCTGCTCGCGCTCGGGCCCGACCGCCGCGAACCCGGCCGCGCCGCGCTCTACGAGTGGATCGGCGACGAGGACCCGCTGATCCGCAACGCCGCCGCGCGCGCGCTGTGGGAGCGGGGGGAGCGCTCGGCCGCCGCGGTGTTGATCCGCAACCTGCACCGGGAGAACCGCACCTTCGTCACCATGGACGCGGTCTACCACCTGCGCCAGATGACCGGCGAGGACCTCGGCTACGACCCGAACCGCGGCTACCGCGAGCAGACCCAGGCCCAGAACAGGTGGTGGACCTGGTGGAGCCGCGCCGGCGACTTCGCGCCCGAGGCCGAGACGCCGCCGGCCGACTACGCCCGGGCCCGCGCCGAGCTGGCGCACCGCCTGCGCGAGGCCCGCGAGCTCGCCGCCGAGTCCCCCGACCTGGTGGAGGCCTCTTCGGCCGCCTTGCGGGAGGCCGCGGCCGCCCTCGGCCCCACGCGCGGGGCGATCGCCCACGACCGCTTGACCAGCACCTCGGAGCGCCGGGGCGAAGGCTACGCCTACCGCTCTGCGGCCTCGGC
>CAZXTO010000479.1:0-2526 GCA_964643675.1 uncultured Planctomycetales bacterium | reverse complement strand
CGAGCGCCAGGAGGAGCTGCGCCCCGACAGCGAGGAGGCCCCGGTGGTGCGGCTGGTGAACCGGATGTTCGAAGAGGCAGTCGGCGACCGCGCCTCGGACATCCACATCGAGCCCTTCGCCGACAAGGTCCGGATCCGCTACCGCATCGACGGCAGCCTGCGGGTGGCCGACGAGCACCCGCGCGACCTGCACGCTCCGCTGCTCAGCCACCTGAAGGTCAGCGCCGGCCTCGACATCGCCGAGAAGCGCAAGCCGCAGGACGGCCGCATCGAGCACGAGGCCGCCGGCCGCGCCCTCGACGTGCGGACCTCGACCCTGCCGACCAACCACGGCGAGTCCTGCGTGATGCGCCTGCTCGACCGCGAGGCCAACCTGCTGTCGCTCGAGGACCTGGGCATGAGCCCGCGCTCGCTGGAGTGGTTCTCGAACGTCATCGAGCGGCCCAACGGCATCTTCCTGGTGACCGGCCCGACCGGCTCCGGCAAGACCACCACCCTCTACGCGGCGCTGCAGACCCTGAACCGCTCGGACCGCAAGATCCTCACCGTCGAGGACCCGGTCGAGTACCGCATCAAGGGCATCAACCAGGTCCAGGTCCACCCGCAGATCGGCCTCGACTTCGCCCGCGTGCTGCGGGCCTTCCTGCGCCAGGCGCCGAACATCGTGCTGGTGGGCGAGATCCGCGACCGCGAGACCGCCGAGGTGGCGATCCAGGCCTCGCTGACCGGCCACCTGGTGTTCAGCACCCTGCACACCAACGACGCCCCGAGCGCGGTCACCCGGCTGCTCGACATGGGCGTGCCGCCCTTCCTGATCGCCACCTCCCTGCAGGGGGTGCTGGCCCAGCGGCTGGTGCGCCGCTTGTGCTCCGATTGCGCGGTCGAGGAGCCGGCCACGCCGCTGGAGCGGCGCCTGTTGGAGCTGCCGGAGGGCGCCACCCTCAAGCACCCGCGCGGCTGCAAGGCCTGCCGCCGGACCGGCTACCGCGGCCGGCTCGGCGTCTTCGAGTGGATGCAGATGAGCGAGAGCCTGCGCGAGCTGCTGTTCCAGGACACCGACCCGAACGTCTTCCGGCGCTCGGCGGCGTCCTCCGGGCAGTGGTCCGATCTGAGCTCCGATGTGATGGAGAAGGTGCGGAACGGAGTCACCACGGTCTCGGAAATGTTGCGCGTGACCCGGGTGGAGCCGACCGAAGAGGGGGAGGGTGCGCCCTCCGGTGCAGCCGAGAGTTGAGGAGACCATGAGCCAAGTCGAACAAGGAAGCCGTCTGGATCTGTGGCTGAAGGCGATCGCCAGCAATGACGCCTCCGACCTCCACGTCGGCGCGGGACGGCCGCCGATGATGCGGATTTCGGGCGGCCTGCGATCGATCGAGGAGGTGCTGGTGCCCGAAGCCGAGCTCGAGACGCTCTGCCGCGGCATCACGCCCGAGCACCGGATCGGCGAGCTGGACGAGTCCGGCACCGCCGACTTCGCGGTGGCCCACGACGGCGACCGCTACCGCTTCAGCGTGTTCCGCCAGAAGGGCACCTACGCCCTGGTCGCGCGCCGCATCCCGCAGAACAAGCTCAGCTTCGACGAGATCGGGGCGCCGCCGGTGCTGCGGGCCCTGGCCCACCTGCCGCGCGGCCTGATCCTGGTGACCGGCCCGACCGGCTCCGGTAAGACGACCACCCTCGCCGCCCTGGTGCACGAGGTCAACGTCAGCCGCTCCTGCCACATCGTCACCATGGAGGACCCGATCGAGTTCTATCACGACTCGCACAAGGCCGTGGTCACGCAGCGGGAGATCGGCGAGGACACCACCGACTTCGCCGAGGCCCTGCGGCGAGTGCTGCGCCAGGACCCGGACGTGATCCTGCTCGGCGAGATGCGCGACCTCGAGACCACCGGCGCCGCGATCAGCGCGGCCGAGACCGGTCACCTGGTGATGGGCACCATGCACACCACCGGCGCCGCGCGCACCATGGACCGCATCATCGACCAGTACCCGCGTGAGCAGCAGGAGCAGGTGCGCTCCCAGCTCGCGGTGTCGCTGCAGGCCGTGGTGTCGCAGGTCCTGATCCCGCGCTCCGACGGCAAGGGCCGGGTGGCCGCCTTCGAGATCATGATCCGCAACTCGGCGATCGAGAACCACATCCGCAAGGGCGAGACCTTCAAGATCACCTCGGTGATGCAGACCCAGAAGCGCCTCGGCATGCAGCTGCTCGACGACCACCTGCTGGAGCTGGCCAAGGACGGCACGATCTCGCGCGAGGACGCGCTCACCTTCGCCCAGATGCCCTCTGACCTGCGCCAGCGCCTCGGCGGCTGAGCCCTCCCCGAACGATGGCCGCTCCCCCCGACAAGCGCCGCATCGGCACCATCCTGGTGGACATGGGGGTGCTGCGCCAAGGGCAGCTGCAGGCCGCCCTGGCCGAGCAGCGCCGCAGCGGCGGCCGCATCGGCGCGATCCTGATCGAGCGCCAGGCGATCACCAGCGAGGACCTGGCCCGCGGCCTGGCGCTGCAGAAGGGCATGGACTG
>CAZXTO010000478.1:0-2529 GCA_964643675.1 uncultured Planctomycetales bacterium | reverse complement strand
GCCGGCGGCTCGCGCAGGGCGGGGTCGGCCGGGAGGGCGCCGGCGCCGGCCGGGCCGAGCGAGGGATCGGGCGGCGTGGGGTGCTCCACGCCCTGCTCGCGCTGGCCCTCGATCAGGACCCGGGCGCGGTCCAGGATGCCGTTGACGAAGGCGCCCGACTGCGAGGTCGAGAAGCGCTTGGCGATGTCGATGGCCTCGTTGATGACCACCTTGAACGGCACCTCGGTCACGTAGAGCAGCTCGTAGACCGCCAGCCGCAGCACGTTGCGGTCGACGTGCGCCATGCGCTCCAGGCGCCAGTTGGCGGCGATGCGCTCGATCCAGGTGTTCAGCTCGTCGCGGTGGTCTTCCACTCCTTGGACCAGACGCAGCGCGTACTCGCGGACTTCCGGCTTGCCCTTGGAATCCGGGCTGCGCTTGGTGTGGTGGTCGACGAAGCTCTCGAGCTCCTCGAGGGCGTCGAGCCCGCGCAGCTCGAGGCTGTAGAGGAACTGCAGGGCCAGCTCGCGGGCCCGGGTGCGGCGGCGGACGGGGGCGGCCATCAGATCTGCTCCAGCAGCGAGGCCATGCTCAGGGCCACCTCGGCGGCCTCGGCGCCCTTGTTGGAGACCGGCGCGGTCTTCTGCTCGCGCGGCTCGCCGCCCTGGTCGGCGCCGGCCAGCACGCCGCGGTCGGCGCGGCGCTGGGCCTGGTCCAGGGTGTCGGTGGTGAGGACCCCGAAGACCACCGGCAGCTTGCGGTCGAGCATCACCCGCATGACGCCGCGCGAGCACTCGCCGGCGACGTAGTCGAAGTGCGGGGTCTCGCCGCGGATCACCGCCCCGAGGGCGACCACGGCGGCGTAGCGGCCGGTGGCGGCGAGGGCGTCGCAGGCCAGCGGCAGCTCGTAGGCGCCGGGGACGCGGGCGACGGTCACGGCGTCGCCGGTGAGCCCGTGCTTCTCCAAGGTCTGGAGACAGCCGTCGAGCAGGGCGGAGGTGATATCGGCGTTGAACTCGGCGACGGCAACCGCAATGCAGCGGCCGGCGCCGGAGGTCTGGCCTTCAAGGAACGTGGTCATGCCTGGGGGATTGGTCGTCGGGGCTCCCGATTCGAGCCGGGGATTGTCCCCGAAACCGCGGACGGAGGCAAGGGTGCGGGCCGCCGACCGCCCGGCGGCGCGGGAGGCGACGAAGGCTGGACTCTCAGGTCCCGGCGGCGCTCCTGGCTCGACGGCGGCCCACGAGGCGGCCGACGGTCTCCCGCTGAAGCACATGCCCGAGGTCTTCGAGCAGGCTGTACAACAGCGGCACCACCCACAGGGTGAAGAAGGTCGAGCAGGCCAAGCCGCCGGCCACGCCCACCGCCAGGCTGCGGAAGGACAGGCTGTTGCCGTCCGGGGTGGCGATGGCGATCGGCAGCAGTCCGGCGATCGTCGTCACCGCGGTCATCAGCACCGGCCTCAGGCGGTCGCGAACGCCGCGAACGATGGCCTCGTGGCGCTCGATTCCCTCCCGACGTAAGCGGATGATGCGGTCGACGAGCACGATTCCGTTGTTCACCACGACGCCTGCGAGCACGATCATGCCGATCAGGCCGATGATCTCGAGGTTCATGCCGGTGATCTTGAAGGTCCAGAGGGCGCCGACGACGGCAAAGGCGATCGTGATCAGAACCGAGAAGGGCAGCAGGATGGACTCGAACAACAGTCCCATGAGGAGGAAGACCAACGCCACCGCCAGGGTGAAGGCAGCCTTGACCTCGCCAAGGTCCTCCTCGAAGTCGCGCAAGCCGCCTTCCTGTTCCCAGCGGTAGCCTTCCGGTAAATCGATTCCAGCCATCAGCGCGCCGAGGTCCTCGGCGGCCTGCTCGAGGTCCTTCTCCGGGTGCTTGAGGCCGATCACCTCGCGTGTGCGGCCGTCCTTGCGGTAGATCTGACGGGGCGCCCGATTGACCTTCATCTCGGCGAAGTTGCCGAGTGGCAGCATGGCACCGGAGCCGAAGCCGGCCACCGCCATCTCGTTCAGGCGGCTCCGGTCTGGCTCTTCGACCTCGTCGTATTCCATGAGCAAGGGCACGTCACCGCTCGGCGTCTGGTAGCGGTTGATCATCAGGCCACGCAGGCCCCACTCGACGATTCCGAGGACCTGCTGGGTGCCGGACCCGGCGCGCAGCAGCTTCTCGCGGTCAAGGGTGACGAGCAGCTCGCGGGCGGGGTCGTCCTCCTCGTCCACCGCTTCCCACACTCCGCTGCGTCTCGCCTCGGTCCGGATCTCCTCGGCCAGGCTGGCGACGGTGAGGCTGTCCGGGCCGGTCAGGACGAGCCGTTGCCAGAGGTCGGGGCCCTCGTTCTCCTGGTCGAACTCGCCCTCGAAGTCGATTTCGAAGGCGGGGTGGCTCGGAGCCTCGGCCTGGATCAGCTTCCGGATTGCCTCCTCCTGGTCGAGCGAGAGCGGGCGATCGGGCCAGAACATGACCTGGCCTCCGCGGCGCCCGAAGAAGAGGCCCATCGCAGTATCGCCCCCAATCTCCTCGACCGGGCCCATCACC
>CAZXTO010000477.1:0-2529 GCA_964643675.1 uncultured Planctomycetales bacterium | reverse complement strand
CCCCTGAGCTACTCTGGCGAACGGCCGGGCGACCCGCGGGGGGCCGCCCGGCCGTGTGGGGGGCGAGATCTTAGCGCCGCCCTACTCGGGGGAGGAACCGCCGAGGTAGCCCATGGCCTGGGCGCAGGCCCGCGCCAGGGCGGCGTCGCCCTCGGCCATCGCGGCCTTCAGGGTCTCCATGGCGCCGGCGCCGGCGCCGGGGTTGCGGCTCAGCACGCCGGCCAGACCGCTGGCGGCAGCCGAGCGGGCTTCGCTGCTGCGGCCGCCGTCGGCGACCACGCCCAACAGGCCGGCGGCAGCGGAAGCATCACCGGCGTGGCCCAGCGCGGCCATGGCCGGGATCGAGACCGCGTCCTCGCGACCCAGGGCTCCCACCATCGCGCCGGTGCCGGCGGAAGCGGCGGCCGGGTTGTTGGCGGCCAGGTAGGCCATCGCCTCGGCGGCGGCCGCGGCGGCAGCCAGGTAGCTCTGGCGGTCGGCGTCGAGCTCGCCGAAGGCGGCGGTCACGGCGGCGGCGTCGACCGCTTCCACGACCTCGGCGCCGTCGATGTCGCCGGTGTCGCCGCTGTCGATGACCAGCATCGGGGTGTCGGCGTAGCGGCTGCTCCGACGCAGCTCCTTGGCCAGGCGGCGGGCGTAGTAGTCCGGCAGCGGGTCGCCGATCACGAAGGCGTCGGCGGGTAGGCCGCGCGAGGCGTTGACCATGCCGTCGACGCCGTCCTTGGCGACCAGGGCGACGACGCCCATGCCGTCGAGGGCCGAGGCCAGGGCGCCGGCGCGGCTGGCGTTGGCGTCGACGATGTGGACCACGCGGACCGCTTCGAGCTGCATGCCGGCGCCGAGCTGGGCGACGGTCGCAGCGGAGGAGTCGCCCGAGTGGGCCAGGGCGACGGCGGCGGCGTGACGCAGCACCGGGGCATCGCTGCCGAGGGCCGCCCGCAGGTTGGCGGAGCCGGCCGCGGAGGGACCGGTGAGCAGGTCGCAGAGCACCGCAGCGGCGTTGACGTCGCTGCGCTCCACCGCCATGCCGAGGGCGCCGTCCAGCGCAGCCGGGCCGAGGGCCAGGGCGGCGACCACTTGGGCCTGCATGCCGTCGGCGTCGCCGGTGGACTGGAGGACCGCCGCTTCGGCCGCGTGGGCCAGGGCCATCGCGCCGGAGGCGTCGACGCCGAGCTCGGCAGCCCGACCGAAGTGGTGCAGGGCCAGCTCGAGCGGCACCAGGGCCGGAGCGAGGTCGATGGCGTTCAGGGTGGAGCCGTCGACGTTCCACAGCACGCCGTGGTTCTCGAGCTCGGTCACGCCCATCACCGGGTCACCGGTGTAGCAGGCCCAGCCTTGCTTGAAGTGCAGCGCGCCGGCATCGCCGCCGCCGTAGGCAGCAGCCAGGGTGCGGACGGTGCCGTCCTCGTCGTTGGCGGCCATGTCGGCCAGGCGCGCGTTGGCGCGCGCGTCACCGCTCTCCAGCAGGACCTGCACGCAACCGCGGCGCACGTCGACGTTGGTCGAGTGCGAGGCGGCGAGCACCGGCAGCAGGGAGTCGACGCCCATGCGCGAGAGCGCGTAGTAGGCGTTCAGGCGCACGTCCTCGCTGCTGTCCGCCAAGGCGGCGACCAGCGGCGCGGCGAAGAAGGGACCGTGCATCTGCCGGCCTTCGAAGATCGCCCGCGAACGCTCGGCGTAGCTGCCGTTGAGGGCGGTCTGGGCCAGCGCAGCGGCCGCGTCGGCGTCGCGACGGGCTTCGGCGCGGGCTTCCCGCGAGGCTTGCAGGACTTCGAGCGCGAAGGTCTCGAACTCCCCGCCTTCCGCCATGAGCTGGGCCAGGAAGTCCTGGCTCGAGGTCATCATGCGGTAAGCCGAAGCGTGGCTCGGGTCGAGCTGGACGACCTCGCGGAACTTGGCGAGGGCCGTCTCGAGGTCGCCGGTGCGGAACGCGTGCTTGCCTTCGAGGAAGATCACCTCCGGATCCTGACCTTGAGCCAGGAGCGTGGAGGCGGGGGCGAGGAGAAGGGTGGCAGCCAGGAGGAGGCTGCGGGCCGGGGTCCGGTGGGTCATTCGACTTCCCGTCTTAACCTTGGGTCGGGGGGGAACAGCGCTGGGAACCGCGCCCAGTCCATAGCGACCTGGTGTGCGGAAGCAACATGATAGGAACGGCCTAGGTCGGGTCAAGGACCGGAGGCAGGACCAGGCGACCGAGCAGGGCTGGGGCGCGGGCGCCGGTGGTGCTCGGCCAGGTGGCCGGCTCCCGGCAGAGGAAGGCGTCGGCGAGCAGGGCGAAGGCCACCGCCTCCCGCAGATCCGGGTCCCAACCCAGCTCCTGATAGCCGCGGAGGGCACTCCCGGGACCGAGCTGGCGACGCAAAGCCTGCTCCAGAACGGGATTCCGGGCGCCGCCCCCGCACAGGTAGAGCTCCCCGCCGGCCCAGCCGGCTCGCTCCAGGCTGTCGGCGACCGCCCAGGCGGCGAGCTCGGCCGCGGTGGCCAGGAGGTCGGCCAGCTCGGCCCGCGGCGCCCGCTGGCGCAGTTCGCGGG
>CAZXTO010000476.1:0-2531 GCA_964643675.1 uncultured Planctomycetales bacterium | reverse complement strand
ATGCCGCCGATGGCCTGGACGAAGCCGCAGACCTCGATCCCGAAGGCTTCGAGCAGCTGCTCCGCCACTCCGCCGAGGGCGGTGCGGGCGGCGGTCTCGCGCGCCGAGGCGCGCTCCAAGACCGCGCGCAGGTCGCGGCAGCGTAGCCTCTGGGCGCCAGGCAGGTCGGCGTGCCCCGGTCTCGGGGCGCTCAGGTTGGGGAGCTCGTCGATCCGGGTGTCGCCGTTGGAGACCGCCAGCGCCAGCGGCGTGCCGAGGCAGACGCCCTTCTTCCAGCCGCCGATCACCCGCACGGTGTCGGTCTCGAACTTCGCCCGCGGGCCGCGGCCGTAGGCCTGCCAGCGCCGCGCCATGCCGCGCTGCAGCCGCTCGAGGTCCAGCGGCAGCCCGGCCGGGAGGCCCTCGAGCAGGGCGACCAGCTCCGGACCGTGCGACTCGCCCGCCGTGGTCCAGCGCAGGCCGGCGGCGCCGGGCGTGGCGGGGTGGCTCACCGGCCGCCCTCCAGCTCGCGCCCGTGCAGGGTGGAGGCGCAACCTTGGCGCACGTGCCGGGCGAGCTCCAGGACCGAGAAGGGCTTGGCCAGGACGCCCCGGAAGCCGGGCAGGCCTTCGAGCAGGCTCAGGCGCTCGTCCAGCGGCGTGCCGGTCAGCATCAGGAAGGGGACCAGCAGGCCGGCCTCGTGCCAGCGCAAGGCGAGGCGCTCGCCCGAGTCGCCGCCGCCGAGGTTCAGGTCGAGGACCAGGAAATCGACGGCTCCGTCCTGGAGCACCTCCTCTGCCTCGGTCGCCCGGCTGACCACCCGCGGCTCGACCCCCCCCCGCTCCAGCGCCAGGGCGAGCAGCTCCCCCAGCGAGGCATCGTTGTCGAGGACCAGGACGCGCGGCTTCATGCTCAGTCGGGGTCGCTGCCGGGGGGCGGCTCCACCCAGCTAATCTCGTGGAAGGGCACCTCGATTTCCAGCGAACCGCGGCGCAATTTCAGCCTTTTCTTCTTGGCGTCGACCTTCAGGACCCGCAGCCGCTCGCGGTAACGGGGCACGTAGACCACCTCCCCCTTCTTCAGGCGGCGCAGGAAGCCGTCCCAGCGGCGGCCGGGCTCGGAGTCGTCCAGCAGGGAGCGGATCCGGGCCAGGAGCTGGTCGAAGTCGGTGCGGGCGGCGCCCGGCAGGCGGCCGCGCAGCGATCCCCCCTCCCCGTCGAGCGAGCGCTCGAGCTCCGAGCGCAGGTCGCGGAAGGCCATCTCGGCCTCGCGCAGGCGCAGCTCGGCGCGGCCGCGGGCGGCGTCCTCCTCCTCGACCGCGCCCTGCAAGCGGCGCCGGGCCTCGGCGTCGGCGTCGCGGGCGCGCTCGCGGATCTGCTCGGCGTGGCGGCGCACGTTGGCGACCTCGGCCAGCAGGGCCTCGGCGCCGCCGCCGCCGCGGCTCCGGGCGCGGGCCTCCGCCAGCACCTCCGCCGGCAGGCCGAGTCGCTCGGCCACCTCCAGGGCGTGGCTCGCCCCCGGCACCCCGACCAGCAAGCGGTAGCTCGGCGCCAGGCTGGCCGGGTCGAACTCCATCGAGGCGTTCTCGGCCCGCTCGACCTGGACCGAGAACAGCTTCAGGGCGCCGAGGTGGGTGTTGGCCAGCACCCGAGAGGAGCGGTTGAGCAATTCCTGCAGGACCGCCTGGCCGAGCGCCGATCCCTCCTCGGGGTCGGTGCCGGTGCCGAGCTCGTCCAGCAGCACCAGGCCGCCGGGGGGGCCGTCGCGCAGGATGCGCAGGATGCGCTCGAGGTGGCCCGAGAAGGTGCTCAGGCTGCTCTCGATCGATTGCTGGTCGCCGATGTCGGCGTCGATGCCCGGCAGGGCCGGGAAGGCGCTGCCCTCGGCCGCGGTCACCGGCAGGCCGGCGCAGGCCAGCGCCGCCAGCAGGCCGACGGTCTTCAGCACCACCGTCTTGCCGCCGGTGTTGGGGCCGGTCACGACCAGCAGGTCGAACTCCCCGCCCAAGGACAGGTTCAGCGGCACCACCTCCTCGGCCGGGGTCTGACGCAGCAGCAGCGGGTGGCGCGCCTCGCGCAGCTCGATCGCCTCGGCCGGCATCTGCGGCCAACAACCGCCGAGCTCGCGGCACCAGGCGGCGGCGGCGAAGGCGGCGTCGAAGCGCCCCAGGCGCCGGTCGATCTCGGCCAGCTCGGCGCGCTGGGCGGCCGCCTCGCGGCTGCGCTCCGACAGGATCCGGTGCACCATCTGGCGCTCCCGCGACTGGAGCTCGGCGATCCGGTTGGACAGGCTGAGCACCGAATCGGGCTCGACGTAGACCGTGTCCCCGGTCTTCGAGTGATCGTGCACCACGCCGCGCGCCCTTCCCTGATGGGTGGCCTTCACGGCCAGCGCCGGACGGCCGCTGCGCTGCACCGGGCGCGGGTTCTGCAGCAGGCCGCGCTGTCGCCAGCGTTCGGCCACCACGTCGAGCTGGCCCTGGCGTTGCCGCTCGAGCTGGCGCAGGCTCTCCCGCAGCCCGGTCAGGGCCGGGTCGACCTCGTCGCGCACCT
>CAZXTO010000475.1:0-2566 GCA_964643675.1 uncultured Planctomycetales bacterium | reverse complement strand
AGCGCGCCCCTGGCGGCGGCCGCGGTGTTCTGGATCAAGGGCGGTCTGTCCACCGTGTGGTGGATGTGGTCCGCCGAGATCTACCTCGGCGCGCTGATCTTCGGCCGCCGCTGGGCGGGCGGGAAGTGGATGAAGATGCGGCTGGTGGAGGACGGGAAGTCCGACGCCGGCGAAGCCGCGCTCACTCCCCCCGAATGATCGCCGTCACCTCTCCCGCGTCCGGGAAGCGGGGCTGCAAGCGGAGCTTGTCCCACACCACCTTGCCGTCGACCTTGACCTCGAAGTCGCCGCCGCCGCCCTGGATCAGTTCGGCCTCGACGCCGAGGTTCTCCTTCAGTTCCGCGGCCAGACTGGTCGCGTAGGGGAGGAAGTTTCACTCCACGCAGTAGGTGATCTGGATCTGCATGCCCCCAATGTAAATCCGCGATACCGCGGCAACAGGGCTCCCTAGGCTGCGCTGGTGAACCCCCTGTTCCTATTCGCCGCGACGCTCCTGGCGTCCCCCCACGGCGGCAACTACACCGGCCCCGGGGAGGAGGTGCCTCCGGCGCTCGCGATCACGCCCGGCGGCGGCGCGCTGCCCACCATGCCGGTCGCCGTGCCGCGGGCGGCCACCCGTGAGCTGCTGGCCGAGTTCGGCGCCGCCGGCGCCAAGGCCGAGGTCCGCCGCTCGGCGCTCGACGAGCTGGCCTTGCTCGACCACGCCCTCAGCCTGGACGAGGTCAAGCGCCTGCGCCACAAGATCCGCCCCGACTGGCTGTCGGAGTGGACCCGCTGCCTCGGCAACTGCGGCCCCGAGGCCCTCGACGAGCTGCGCCGCATGCTCCACTACCGCCGGCCGCTGGTGCAGGCCGAGGCGGTGTGGGCGATCGTGCTGCACGACGAAGAGGGCGGAGTCGCCTTCGCCCGCGAGGTCCTGGCCGACCCCAAGCGACCCTTCGAGGCCCGGGTCGCCGCCCTGCGTGGGCTGGAGCAGCGCGAGCCGATGCTGGGCCGGGTCGAGGCCCTGCGCCGCCTGGCCGACGCGCGCGGCCCGCTCTACTACGAGTGCCTGCGGGTGATCCGCGAGCAGCGGGCGCTGGAGCAGGCCGCCCCGCAGCTGATCGCCCAGGTCCGCGACCGCCACGGCCGGCCGCAGCGCGAGGCGGTCGAGACCCTGCGCGAGCTGACCGGCTACCGCGCCGGCGCCGACCACGAGCAATGGCGCTACCTGCTGATCCGCCACCAGCTCGACGGCAGCGAGTTCCGCCACGAGGTGCCGCCGGCGCCCGATGGCCTGCCCGAGTACCTCGGCATCCCGATCGTCGGCGAGCGCGTCGTCTTCCTGCTCGACGCCTCCGGCTCGATGACCGCCCCGCTCGCCGAGCAGACCCAGTGGACCCGCGGCCAGCGCGCGGTCGAGGAGCTGCTCGTGACCCTGGACACGCTGCCGCCCGCGATCGGCTTCGAGGTCCTGCCCTACGCCGCCGCGGTCCAGCCGACCGGCAAGGGCCGCTTCGAGTTCCGCGACGAGGAGCGGCTGGAGGAGCTGGCCGCCACCCTGCGCGCGCTAGTCTTCCAGGGCACCACCGACGCCCACGGGGCGCTGCGGACCGCCCTCGAGCGGCCCGGGGTCGAGGAGATCATCCTGCTCAGCGACGGCGTGCCCTCGGCCGGGCTCGAGACCGACCCGGCGCGGCTGCTGGAGTGGGTCGAGCGCTGGAACCGCTGGCGCAACGTCCGGATCAGCACCATCGGCCTGGGCGCCCCGCGCGAGGCCCGGGTGCTGCTGGCGGAGCTGGCCAAGCGCCACGGCGGCTCCTGCAGCCTGATCGACTGAGACCAGCCCCGCCGGCTCCGGCGGGGCTCGCCCGCCCCGCACGCCGATCGGCCGGACAAGATTCCGACTTGAGGCAAAATTCCAGGGTATTCTTGCTTCGTTGCTTCCCCGAGCCCTCATCCCCACCGCGCTCCTGGCCCTCTGTGCATCCTCCTGCACGGTCACGGTCTCGCGCGACGACCTCGACTCGCTGCTGCGTGCCTATGAAGTGCGGACCGCCGTGATGGAGTCCCGCTTCACGGTGATGTCCAACTTCACCGCCGCCCGCACCGCCGAGCTGGTCGACGCCTTTCGCGAGGAGCTGCCGCACGTCGAGCAGCTCTACGGCATCGAGCTCGAACAACGCCTGCAGGTCTACCTGCTCCCCATGATGGAGGCCGAGGTCACCGAGGCCGAGGACGGTTACGTCTTCAGCTTCGCCGACAAGCTCGGCTACCAGGCCTACACCGACCACAAGAGCAAGATCGTCGTCCATCTCTATCCCGACCTGGAGCTGCCCGACGGCAAGGTCGTGTTCGCGGTCCACGAACGCCAGGACTACCGCGACTCCCTGCGCCACGAGCTGTCGCACATCTGCGCCCACAAGGTGCTCGAGGAGCTGCCGACCTGGCTCGACGAGGGGCTCGCCCACTACGTCGGCCGTACGCGCTGGATCGATGGCCGGCCGATCACGCCCCGCGACCTGCCCCTGCTCCCCAACGACCGCGCCATCCCGCTGGACGAGCTGCTGCACTGGTCCGAGGACGG
>CAZXTO010000474.1:0-2571 GCA_964643675.1 uncultured Planctomycetales bacterium | reverse complement strand
CCTCAGTTCTCGATCCTGAACCAGTTCTCCCCGGCGGAACAGCACGGCGTCTTCTCGAACGGCCGGCGCGGGAACCTCGAGTACGGCTTCGGGCTCTACAACGGCGGCGGTGGCGACGAGGGGGACGACGGAAAGGAGATCGCCCTGCGCGCGATGCTGCACCCCTTCAGCGACCAGGAGTCCTCCGAGCTGCGCAACCTGCAACTCGGGGTCGCCATGACCTACGGTCGGGAGGACCGCTCGGCGGCCTTCCGGTCGATCAAGAGCGCCGCCAAGAAGCCGCTCATGCTCTACGACCCGGCGGCGCGCTTCGACGGGGACCAGTGGCGGCTTGGTCTGGAGGGGGCCTGGTTCGACGGCCCGCACATGGCCCAGGCCGAGCTGCTCTACCAACGCCAGGACATGGACGGGGCAAGCGGCTCGGCCAGCGTGGACACCTGGGGGTTCTACGTCGCTGCCCAGCGGGTACTGACCGGGGAGGACATCTCGTTCAAGGGTGTGGAACCCGCGCGCGCCTTCCGCCCTGGAGAGTCCGAGGACTGCGGGGCCTGGGTCGCCGCGGCGCGCCTCTCGTACCTGGATGGAGACAGCGCCCTGGCCGACCAGCGCATCGTGGATCCGGCCACCTTCACCTCCGACATCCTCAGCCTGTGGGTCGGCCTGAACTGGGTCATGAACGACCACCTGATCCTCCGCCACAGCTACGTGCACTCCCTCTACGCTGGAGAGGTGCAGGTGGACGGCCACGGTCTCTCGACCGAGGGAGCCCTCATGATCGAGCTGCAGCTGTACTTCTGAGCCCATGCTCCTCCGCTGCCTCCTGCTCTCGTCCCTGACGCTGGTCGGCGCCGGAGGGACGGCTCTGGCCGGAGGCGTCACGGCGCGGGTCGTGATCGACCCGGGGCACGGGGGCTCCGATCCCGGTGCGGTGGGCAACGGGCTGACGGAGAAGGAGGTCAACCTGGACATCGCCCTGCGCCTGCGGCTCCTGCTCCTGCTCGACACCCTCGACCCGCGTGGCGGGGGCAGCTGGGAGGTGCAGCTGACCCGCGAGAGCGACGAGACCGTCAGCCTCCAGGCGCGGGTCGCGCTGGCCAACGCCTGGCCGGCGGACCGCTTCATCTCGATCCATCACAACGGCTGGGGGAGCTCCGCCGCGAACGGCACCGAGACCTACTCCTACCCCGGCGCCGCGACCGCGGCGGACCTGCGCAACCAGGTGCACGCGGAGCTCCTGGCCGGCCTCGGCCTGGCCGACCGGGGCGTCAAGACCGCGGACTTCTACGTCCTGCGCGAGACGACGATGCCGGCCGTGCTCTCCGAGGGCGGCTTCCTGACCAACCCCGGCGATGCCGCCGTGCTCGCCTCCCCGGCCGGGCGCCAGGCCTCGGCAGAGGCGCACCTCTTCGGTCTGCAGCGGCACTACGGCCTGACTCCCTACCTGCCGTTCCCGGATCCCGAGCCCTACTGCACGGCGAAGCTGACCTCCTCCGGCTGCCTGCCTCAGGTCTCCTGGATCAACCTGCCCTCGGCCGCCAATGGCTTCAGCGTGACCTGCAGCGCCGTCGAGCCCCAGAAGACCGGCATCCTGTTCTGGGGCCTTCAGGCCGCCGCGACCCCCTTCCAGGGCGGAACCCTCTGCGCCGCACCACCGCTCTTCCGCACCGACGCCCAGAACTCAGGCGGCAGCCCCGCCCTGCCCTGCAGCGGGAACCTGCAGCACGACTTCAGTCCCGCCGACTTCCAGGCCCAGGGGTGGACCCCCGGTAGTGAGGTCTTCCTTCAATGGTGGTTCCGCGACCCGGCCTCGGTGCCCTTCCCGGTGGGACTCTCGAACGGCCTGCACGCGGTGGTCCTGCCCTGAGGCGACCGGGCCTCCTCGGCGGAGTGTTGCCGCAACCGGGACTCTCGCTGCCCAGCACCTGGGCCGGCGGCATTGACGCCTCCCCGGGCCTGGAACTAGGCTGACCGCCCGCTTTTGGCCCACCCCAGACCCCTCCCTCCTGGAGCCCCGTGCAACTCGCCCACCGCCAGTCCCAGCTCGGGACCGAGACCGCCTTCGAAGTCCTCGCCAAGGCCAAGGCCCTGGAAGCCCAGGGCAAGGACATCGTCCACCTGCACATCGGTGCTCCCGACTTTCGCACCCCGGAGAACATCGTCGAGGCGGGGCGCAAGGCCCTCCAGGACGGCTACCACGCCTACACTCCCGCCAAGGGGATCCCGGAGCTGAGGGAGGCCGTCTGCGAGGACATCCTCGAGTACCGCAAGGTCGAGGTTCACCCCGACAACGTGCTGATCGTTCCCGGCGGCAAGCCGACCATGTTCTTCGCGATCATGATGTTCGGCGAGGCGGGGACCGAGATCCTCTACCCGAACCCGGGCTTCCCGATCTACGAGTCGGTCATCAAGTACTCCGGCGCGACCCCGATCCCGATCGAGCTCGAGGAGGAGCACGGCTTCTCCTTCAGCGCCGAGAAGGTGCTGGCCAAGGTCAACGACAAGACGCGCCTCTTGATCCTCAACACCCCGGCCAACCCCACCGGCGGCGTGGTGCCGCGCTCGGAGCTCGAG
>CAZXTO010000473.1:0-2575 GCA_964643675.1 uncultured Planctomycetales bacterium | reverse complement strand
GGCTCCAGTCTCCGCCTCGCGACCGCCGCGTGATCCGGCCGCGCCGCCGCCGCGGCCGCCGCGTGTGCCCGGGCCGGTCGAGGTCGGCCTGTCGATGAACGACCGCATCGTCGTGCGGTTGAGCCTGCAGGCGATGGCCGAACACCGGGGCCTCTCCGACGAGGAGCTGCGGCGCTACTTCGGCGTCGACCGCGAGGAGGTGCGGGAGCTGGCGCGGGAGTGGCCGGAGATCGAGCTCGACCCGCGCAGCCGGCGGACCGTGCTGCGGGTGCTCGAGGGCCTGGCCGAGAACCCGCGCGGCCAGCACGAGGACTGGGAGCGCTACCTCGGCACCAGCCGCGAGGCCGTGACCGAGACGCTCGAGCGCTGGCGCAGCTTCCGGGCCTCGACGGTCGGCTAGGCGACCGGGCCGCCGGGGCTCCCTCCGCGGCCTCGCGCGCCGCGGGCGGCCTCGCCGCGGGTTTCGTCGCCGAGGTCCTGCGCGCGGGAGCGCTCGACCAAGGCCACCAGCTTGCGGCCGAGGCCGCTGAGCGGGACCGCGGCCGGGTCGACTCCGCCGCTGCCGTCCCATTCGGTGAGGAGGTGAGCGCGGGCTTCGATGCGGTGGCGGGTGATCGTGTGGCGGACCGTGCCGAGCAGCTTCGCGGACGGGTGACTCGCGGACGGGTGTCTGACACCGTTCTGCAACGGGTGTCTGACACCGTCTGGCGTGACATCGTCTGGCGGAAATCGATGTCTGACCCCGAATTGCTGGGGCGGCTCCCAGAGGCCGGGGGTCCAGCCGGTCTGCTTCTGCTCGAGCAGGTGCTTGCCGTGGTGCTCGGCGACCAGGAAGTCGAGGCGTAGCTCCTTCCACTTGGTCTTCTTCGGCGGCAGCGGCCGGGCCAGCGGTTCGCCGGCGCGGGAAGCGCAGCCGGCGGCGATCGGGCAGTCCGCGCAGCGGACCGCGCGCGGCGCGCAGACGGTGGCGCCCAGCTCCATCAGCGCCTGGTTGAGGTCGCCGGGGGCGTCGCCGGGGGCGGCCGCCTCGAGCAGCTCGCCGCCCCAGCGCTCGGCGGCGCGATGCAGCTCGCGATCATCGGCCGCCAGCTCCAGGCCCAGCCAGCGCGCCGCCACCCGCTTGACGTTGCCGTCGACCACCGCCGCCTTCTCCCCCAGGGCGATGCTGGCGATGGCGGCCGAGCTGTACTCCCCCACTCCGGGCAGGGCCTTCCAGCCCTCGCGGTCGACGGGCAGGGCGCCGCCTCCCGCCACCACCTGCCGCGCCGCGGCGTGCAGCATGCGCGCGCGGCGGTAGTAGCCGAGCCCAGCCCAGCGCTGCAGCACCTCCTGCTCCTCGGCGGCGGCCAGCGCGGCCACATCCGGGAAGTCCGCCATCCACCGCTCGTAGAATGCCACCACCGCCTCGACGCGCGTCTGCTGGAGCATGATCTCCGACACCCAGACGCGGTAGGGGTCGGCGTCCCGTCGCCACGGCAGTTCGCGGCGGCGGGCGGCGAACCAGTCGAGCAGGCGGCGAACGAGCGTGGCGGAATCCAAGGCGACGGAGTCGGAGCAGGCGGGCGGCGCAGACGCGCGGTCCGCGGCGGCGGACTGGGGCGCAGCCTACCGCGACCGCTCCATGGCCGCGCGCTACGACAAGCGCTTCCGCGGCCTCGGCCGCTTCAACAACGCCTGGATCTGGCGCCAGCTCCACGGCCTGCTGCGCGAGGCCGGCGACGGCGCGCTGCCGCCGCTGGTGATCGACGCCCCCGCCGGCACCGGCCGCTTCACCGACCGCCTGCGCGCCGCCGGCTGCGAGGTGCTGCACCTCGACCGCAGCGTCGAGATGCTGCAGCGCGCCCGCGCCAAGCACGGCCCGGGCCGCTACCTGCTGGCCGACGCCCTCGCCCCGCCGCTGGCGCCCCCCGACCAGGCGGTCGCGATCAGCTTCCGCTTCCTCCAGCACTTCGACCGCGACGGCCGGGTCGCCGCCCTGAGCGGCATGCGCGGCTTGGCGCGCCGCGCGGTGGTCGCCTACTATCCCGGCTGGCACTACAAGATGGCGCTGCGCCGGCTGCGCCGGCGGCTCGGCCTGCCCTACCACGTGATCCGCGAGCACATCCCGCGTCGCGGCATCGAGGAGGAGGTCCGCGAGGCCGGCTGGCGGCTGCTGCGCCTGCGCCAGACCCTGCCGCTCCTGTCCGAGAACGTCCTGCTGCTGCTGGAACGCGCCGAATGATCATCAGCCTGAAGCTCTTCTGGCACGCGGCGGCGGTGACCGCCGTGCTGCTGGGCCTGATCGACAGCGGCGGCCTCGCCTTCGGCGGCTCCACCCTGGCGACGGTGGCAGCGGCCGGCGCGGTGCTGACCGCCTTCGGCCTGCGCTTCGCCGACGCCGAGCACCCGCTGCGCCGGCTGCGCCTGGCCCGCCCGCCCGAGTGGTTGGGGCCGCGCACCGCCTTCCTGTTCCTGGCGCCGATCGGGCTGCTCCTGCCGAGCTTCGCGCCCTGGGCCGGCGCCCGCGGCAGCGCCGCCGCGGTGCTGCTGCTGTTCGTGCTCCTGCACGCCCTGCTCGGCGCCGTCGCCGGCCGCC
>CAZXTO010000472.1:0-2578 GCA_964643675.1 uncultured Planctomycetales bacterium | reverse complement strand
CCCGGTCGCGACCGGCGAGGCCCTGGAGCTCGCCGCGCGCCAGGCCGAGGAACACGAGCTCCGGCTCGCCAGCCGCCCTGGCCCGCTGCGCAGCGGCATGCTCGCCTCCGCCGGCGCCCATCCCCTGCTGGTGCGGGCCGAGGACGGCACCGGCCGCGGGCTCGACGGCGCGGTGGTCCGGATCCGCCCCGCCGATCCGGACCGGCCCGCCGCCCACGCCAACGAGCGCTGGAAGACCCTCGGCTGGACCACCGACGGCTCCTTCCTGGTGCCCTGGCCCGGCCGCGCCTTCGAGGTCCTGGTCGGCGCGGAAGGACGGACCGAGCAGCGCGGCCTGGTCACCGAGGATCATCGCGGGGAGCTGCGGGTGGAGCTGCTGCCGGAGCCGATCGAGGGCGCCGTGCGCCTGGTCGGACGGGTGGCCTCGGTCGGCGCCTTGGTCGATCAGGTCCGCGGCAGGTTGGTCTACTGGCCTCCCCGCCGGGAAGGGCCCTTCTTCGCGCCGGCTCCCGACGGCAGCTTCGATCGGAGGCTCGGATTGCGGAACGAAGCCATCGACCTCGGCTGCCGGCTCGAGTTCTACAACGCGGTTTCCTGGCCTGAGGACGAGTCGGCGCTGCCCGTCGGCGCCCAGCTGCTGTGGCGCTCGGAGGCTCGCCGCCCCGATCCCGGCGAGGTCTGGAATTTCGGCTCGCTCGACCTCGGCCCCGTCATCCGCTGGAGGGCTCGGCTGCCGGAGGTCCAGGAACAACAGGAGGCGTTCGAAGGACTGGAGTGGTATCTGGTCCTTCCCGATCACGAAGCTCTCGATGGTGATGGTGATGGTGATGGAGCGGCCAGCTTGGTGTTGAGCCAGGGGTCTTGGCCCGAGAGCCTCGAGTTCAGCGGAATCGTCGAAGCCGCCCACCTCGGCTTGGAGGGACAACTGGCCCTGTTCCGCGGACTGAGCTGGTGTTACACCGAGCCGAAGAGCCTGGAGCCAGGTTACAACGACTTCGGCGAGCTCTGGCCTCTCTTGGGGCACGACCTGGGCGGGATCGTGCGTGGGCCAACCGGCCGCCCGATCGCCGGCGCTCGAGTCCGCCTGTTGGATTGGCCGGCCAGCTCCGCGGTCCCTCTGCCGCCTGGCATCCTCGACCGGACCGTGGCCCAGACCGGACGAGACGGCCGCTTCCTCTTCCCCCACGTGGAGCCTGGTCGGTACCGGCTGCAATTGGAGGCACCGCTGGACCCCATGCTCGGCAAGATTCCAGACGGAGTGCTCCAATCGGTGCGGGTCGAGCGCGCGCCCATGCTGGACCGGGTCCTGCAGTACGGCGGGAAGAGCGAGTTTCTCGTCACCAGGCTGAAGCTGCCGGAGGCTCTCGAGGGGGAGTTGCCGCCGCGCGCGCTGGAGGCCGGCGCGCTGAGTTTCCTCGGGCCTGGGACCAGCGCGGCGGGCTTCCGCACCGGGGAGAAGAGGTGGCGGGAAGGGGGTGTCTACTGGAGGGTCTACCCGGGGACGGTCGCGGAGCTCCGCTACCGGCTCGACGCGGACCCGGAGCTCCCCTGGATCCAGGCCCAGGCCACCTATGACGGTCGAACAGGAAGGGAGCCGCCCAGGGTTCTGGACCTCATCCCGCGTTCCCAGCCCTTCCGGATCCTCGGGGCCCCCGACGCCGCCGGAGGGATGGTGGAGATCCGCTCGAGGCCCCCGATGCCTTCGGAGAGTCGGCAGGCGGTCAACTGGATCATGGATCGCCGTCGCGAAACCGAGGATCCTGCCGAGCGGGACCGACTGACCGAGTTGGCGAAGGCGATGCTCCTCTCTCGTCCGGCCGCGCCGGCGTCCTCCTCGAGGATTCGCCTGGACTCCCTCGGTCAGCGCTTCCTCATCGGCTTTCCCCCCGGTCGCTATGAGCTCCGCTATTCCGACCCTTCCGGCCGCTGGCTGGACTCCGCCCCCGAGAACATCACGATCCTGCCGACGGCCGAATTCGCCGACGCCTATCCGGAGCTCCGGACCCGGGATTGAAGCGGGACGCTGCCGTGGCCACGTCCGGCTACGGGCACGGCCAGGAGGGGCTGATCCTCATCCAGGAGCAGCGCCCGATCGTGGAGGTTCACCGTCGGGCAGACGTGCCGCGGTAAAAGCTCCACCCGCTCGCCCGCCTCGGGGGTGCGGCCGTCGGCCGCGACCAGCGGCAGGTGCTCCTCGCTCGGTTCCTGGGCCTCCAGCTGCGGCCAGTCCACCACCGCGCAGTTCGGCGTTCCGCAGGCGGCGTCGACCGCCTTGCTGCCGGCGTCGAGGGTGACGCGGCCGGCCATCGGCGCGCTGGCGACCGTCGCTAGCACGGTGGCGGCGAAGCGGAAGCCGTCGAGGCCGAACTCCTGGCTGGTGAGGTCGTGGAAGACCACCGTGCCGGGGCTCACCCGGTGCAGCCGCTCGCGGAAGCCGGGGAAGGCGAGGGCGGCCTCGAAGCCAGGGGTGCCGCTGGTGACGAGCTCGAGCTCCGCCGGGGCCCCGGCGGCGCCACCCTCGCCTCGGGCCTCGCAGGAGGCGGCGACGGCCTCCAGCGCGGTCAGGGTCTCCAGCAAG
>CAZXTO010000471.1:0-2583 GCA_964643675.1 uncultured Planctomycetales bacterium | reverse complement strand
AAAGCTTCGTCCTCGTCGGAACGATCGTCGCCCTGGTGCTGTCCATCTGCGCCCACGAGGCGGCGCACGCCTGGGCCGCCGACAAGCTGGGCGACCCGACCGCGCGCATCATGGGCCGGCTGACGCTGAATCCGCTGCCCCACATCGACCCCTTCATGACCATCCTGCTCCCCACCGTATTGGTGATGTCGGGAGGGCCGATGTTCGGGGGCGCCAAACCGGTGCCGGTGGACCGGCGGAACTTCCGCAATCCCATGCGGGACAATGCCTTGGTGGCCCTGGCCGGGCCCGCCATGAACCTCCTGCTGGCGATCCTCTCGGCGGCCCTGCTGGCGGCCCTGCTCCACCTGGGGGTGTTCACGGGCAAGTCCCACGGCACCGAGGTGCTGTACCGGGCCATCGCCCTGAACGTGCTGCTGATGGTCTTCAACCTGATCCCGCTGCCGCCGCTCGACGGCTCCCGCGTGGTCATGTACGGCCTGGAGCGGGCGGGGGCCTGGCGGACCCTGGTGTCCTATGCCGAGATGGAGCGGATCGGCATCACCCTGCTGATGTTCCTGCTGATCCTGGATAGCCAGATCCAATTCGGCCTACGGGAGCTGATCTGGGGCCTGACCGCCCCCCTCGTGAAGCTCCTCACCAGCGCCTTCACGATCGACCGCTTCGTGATCTTCCAATGAGCCACTTCCTAGAATGGCCCAGCCCCATAGCTTGATCCCGTGATCGAACCCGCCGACCCCGACCTCATCCCCGCCGCCAAGATGCCGGCGCCGGAGACCGCGTCGGCGGCCGCCCCGGAGAACCCGGACTTCACGATCCACCTCGAACGGGTGTTCCAGGGGCCGCTGGATCTGCTGCTGCAGCTGGTCCGGGACAAGGAGCTCGAGATCCACGTGGTCTCGCTGGCCGAGGTCTGCGACGCCTACTGCCAGTACGTGCGCTCGATGGAGCAGATCGACGTCGACGAGGCGGCCGATTTCCTGGTCGTGGCGGCGACCCTGCTGGCGATCAAGAGCCGCTCCCTGCTGCCGCAGGAGGAGCTGGGCGAGGACGAGGACCCCTTCGACCCCGGCGAGGAGCTGGTCCAGCAGCTGCTGGTCTACAAGGAGCTGCGCCAGGCGGCCGACTCCCTGGGCGCCTCCTGGCGCCACCGGGCCAAGCTGCTGCCGGCCGGCGGCAAGTGGCTGGGTCGGTACAGCCTCGAGGAGGACGAGGAGGAGCAGGAGTGGGACCTCGGCGAGGTGTCGGTCTGGGATCTCCTCAAAGTCTTCCGCCGCCTGGAGAAAGAGACCGGCTTCATGCGTCCGCACCAGGTGCGCGAGCAGGGTCGGCCGCTGTCCTGGTACGTCGAGGAGGTCTGGAGCCGGATCGAGGCCGGCGGCAAGCTCAACCTGACCGAGGTCTTCACCCAGGAGCAGACCTTCCGCGGCGACGCCGCCTACTACCTGGTCGCGCTGCTCGAGCTGGCCAAGCAGAAGGCGATCGACCTCGAGCAGGAGCAGACCTTCGGCGACATCTATGTGTCACGAAGCTCCCCGGAGGCCGAAATCCACCTCGACGAGCTCGATGAGGGATTCGACCACCACGCTGCCGAGATGGAGCAGGAGGTCGGCGACCTGCTCGAAGACGACGCTTTGTAGGGAAGACCTGGAAGGGTCTGCGAAGCTCGACTACATTGAGCCCCGGAACCCGAAACGAACCATGTCCAACGCCGCAGACGTCGCAGATGCCACTTTCCAAGAGGAGGTCCTCTCCTCCGACAAGCCTGTCCTGGTCGATTTCTGGGCTCCCTGGTGCGGTCCCTGCCGCGCCATGGCTCCGGCCGTCGACAAGCTCGCCGATGAGCTCGGCGAGAAGGCCAAGATCGTGAAGCTCAACACCGAGGACAGCCCTGGCGTGCCGGCCCAGTACGGCGTCATGGCGATCCCGACCTTCATCGTCTTCAAGGGCGGCGAAGAGGTCGGCCGGCACACCGGCGGCATGAACTACGACCAGCTCAAGGGCCTGGTCGAGCCGCACGTCTAGTCCGATCCGATCTCGCGCAGCCTCGGGGCCGGCGGTGCATCCGCCGGCCCTCGCGCCTTTTCTGGGCGGCGCTAGATTATGGGGTCCCTGAGCGCGTTTTCATGCGTCTGGTCTTCCTCGGCAGCCCCCCCTTCGCGACCGCTTCCTTCGCCGCACTCTGCGCGCGGGAGGAGAGGCCGGTCGCCCTGGTCACCGCGCCCTCGCGGCGCTCCGGCCGCGGCCGCAAGCAGGCGGTCAACCCGCTCGTGGAGCTGGCCGAGGCCGCTGGCGTGCCGGTGCTGCGGCCCGAGTCAGCCAAGGACCCGGACTTCCTGCGCGAGTTCGCGGCGCTCGAGCCCGACCTGGCGGTGGTGGTCAGCTACGGCCAGCTGCTGGTCCAGGAGTTCCTCGACGCCCCGCGCTACGGCTGCGTGAACGTGCACGGCTCGCTGCTGCCGCGCTGGCGCGGGGCGAGTCCGATCCAGGCCGCGCTGTTGGCCGGGGACGAGGAGACCGGGGTCTGCCTGCAGCGGGTCGTGCTGGCGCTCGACGCCGGCGCGGTGCTGGCGGAGCGGCGCC
>CAZXTO010000470.1:0-2596 GCA_964643675.1 uncultured Planctomycetales bacterium | reverse complement strand
TCTGACGATTGAGCCTGACACCTCCTACTCTGCCTTCAGCGGGGCGCTGTCGTATTCGGCGGGCACCGCGACGCCCATCAGGTCCAGCACGGTCGGGCCCAGGTGGGTGGCGTCGTAGTGGCCGTCACCGGCCGGCAAGGCCATCTTGCGGTTGGAGTAGAAGATCCCCTGCACGCTGTGGATATCGACGCCGCAGTGGTCGCCGGACCAGAGCTTCAGGTTGTCCTTCACGTAGGGGCCCGGAGCGGCCTCCATCTCGCCGTCGGCGTTCTCCACGTCGACCAGGTCGATGCCGCCGGCGGTCACGCCCCAGGCGGCGCGGTAGCCAGGGTAGAAGTCCAGGGTCAGCTCGGCGGCGCCCAGCTCGTTGGCGGCGTTGCCGTCCTTCCAGTACTCACCGCTGTAGAGCTCGTCGCGGCGGTAGACCTTCTTCACCACCTTCTGGCCGGTCTCCGGGTCCACCATCGCGTAGAGCTTCTCGGTGATCTCGTCGAGCTTGGCCTCGGCCTCCTCGGCGCTCACCTGGCCGTTCTTCTCGCGGCCCTCCCGGTTCAGGTAGATCTTGCCCAGCGCGATGGAGTAGGCCTCGGTGCCGCCCCAGTCGACGAACTGCAGATAGTTCTTCTTCTTGGACAGGGCCTTGGCGTTCAGCGCGCCTCCCAGCGAGCTGCGGTTGGCGATCTGCAGGTAACCCTCCTGCGCCAGCCAGTTGTTCAGGTTCACCTCGCGGCGGAAGCTGTCGAAGCCGTGGTCCGAGACGATCATCAGGGTGTCGTTCGGGCCCAGCTTGGCCACCACCTCGCCGACCAGCTGGTCCATCTTGCGGTAGATGGCCTCGGCCGTGTCCTTGGCCGCCACCTGCTCGCCGAAGAAGTCGTAGACCCGGTTGGCGAGCGCGTCGTCGTACTGCGGGTGCAGCGGATCGATGTGCCGCATCAGCATGTGGCAGACCCGGTCGGGGCTGCCGAAGAAGTGGAACAGCACCTTCCAGTCATCCGACTCGAGCGCGTCCATCAGCATCTTGTGGCGCCACTCATAGGTGAACTCGATGTCCTCGATGAAGGCGGCGTCGCTCAGCTGGGTGTCCTTGACCGCGTGGGTCTGGCAGGCCCAGCCCAGGGTCTCGAAGTCGCCGATGCGGCTGGCCAGGTCGCCCGCGAAGGTCGGCGGCCAGCAGATGCGGCTGCCCGGGACCGGGGCCTCGGGCGCGATCTGCAGCGGCGCCAGGTAGAGCTCCAGCTCGCCCTCGTCGACGCTCTCGGCCCAGATCCGGGCGTTGGCGCGGGTCGACAGCCAGCGGTTCCACGGGAAGTCGAGGTGGTACCAATCGCTCCAGCTCCCGAGGGGGATGGACTGCGACTGCCCGCCGACCTCGACCACCGCGGCGCTGTCGCCGGGCTTCCACTGCACGCTCATCGGCAGCCAGGTGTTGACCACGTCGTAGTCCTTGAGCTGATCGTCGACCGCCTTCAGCTGCTGGTTGACGTCGGCGCCGCCCTGCCCCTGCTTGCGCAGCTCGGCCTTCTGGGCGTTCAGCCGCTGGTAGAGGTTCTCGTTGCGCGGGCCGTACAGCTTGGCGCCGTAGCCGCCGCCCTCCTGTTCCTCGAGGCGCAGGTAGTACTTCGAGCTGCTGACGCCCCGGCCGGTGGTCTTCTCGGCCAGGTAGGTCTTGTCGTGCAGCCGCGGCCGCTCGGCGGCGGTCGAGTAGAGCGCCCACGAGTTCAGGCTGCCCTTGGCGTCCGGGGCGCCGAGGCCGGCCACCAGGCTGCCGTGCTCGAGCTCCTTGGCGGGGTAGGACACGATCGTGCCCTGGCCGCGGAAGGGCACGCCGGCGCGGTCCAGCTCGTGCCACCACTCCTCCGCCTGCAGCAGGGACTCGTAGTCGGTGAAGCCGTCCGGCGGGAAGGCCTTCATCAGGTCCAGGCCGAGGAAGGCGCCGGCGCCGAGGGGCAACAGCAGGCCGATCACGGCGACCGCGATCATGCGGCGCAGCAGGAAGAACAGCACCAGGCCCGCGGCCAGGCCGCCGCCCATGAACAGGAAGGGCATGCTGCTGCCGGCCATCGGCAGATCGAGCTGGTCGAGCGGCACCTTGGTCTTGTCCTGGAAGCCGTTGCCCGGCATCGGTGTACCGTTGCGCAAGGACACCCGGACGAAGTCGAAGATGCCGTGCTTGCCCGGGTTCTTGCCGGTGTTCAGGGTCGCCCAGGACACGGGCGACTGGGCCGGGTTGCCGGGCATCAGTTCGGCGAAGGTGCCTTGCTCGCGCAGCTTGGAGAAGTTCGGCAGCAGGCCGGCGTCCATGTACTCGGCGGCCATGGCGGCGTCCATGCCATCCATGCCGAGCACGATGACGCGGCCGCCGTCCTGCGGCTCCGAGGAGGGGTTGGCGCTGCCGAGCAACGGCGCGACGAGGAGGCCGAGCAGGGCCAGAAGGGCGAGGATCGGGCGTCGGGAGAGGCGCATGGAACCGTAAAGTGTAGGCATGCCTGGGAGGGGGACCAACCGAGCGCGCGGGAGGGCCGTGGGACCGGCACTCTACGGCCTGGCCGCCCTGTTGCTGGCCTCCCTGGCCTGGGTTCTGTGGCAGCCCGAT
>CAZXTO010000469.1:0-2596 GCA_964643675.1 uncultured Planctomycetales bacterium | reverse complement strand
GGCGCCACAGCGGCAGGCCGCGGCCGGCGTCGGCGGCCAGCAGCTCGGCGCAGGTGCGGAAGGGCAGGGCGGCGCCGGGGTGGGCCAGCACCGGCATCACCGGCGCCAGGCGGACCAGCTCGGGCGCGGCGACGACGGACTCGGGCGGCGCGACCTCGGTCCAGCCGTGGTCGTCGCGGCGCAGCCAGACCTCGCGGTCGCCTCGGAGCTCGAGCGGCGTGTCGTCGAGGCCGAGCACGCGCACGGCGCCGCCGCCGGTCGAGAGCGCCACCAAGCGGTGTTCCCGCTCGCCGCCGCGCAGCCGCAAGCGGTAGGTGTTCGGGTGCGGGTCCCGCAGCTCCGCGACCCGGGTCTCGAGCCGCACGCCGCGATGACGCAGGGCGGCCGGCGCTTCGGGCAGGCGCGGGTCGCTCACCTCCCAGCCGAGCAGGCCGCCGCACAGGCCCATCTCGGATCCCTGGCTGTGGAAGGTCGTCGCCAGCGAGCCGAAGCGGTCGAACTCGACCTCGACCGCCTCGATCCGGGCGCCCATCAGGTCGCGCGCCAGCCGGCCGATGCGCAGCGCCGCCGCGCAGTGGGAGCTCGACGGCCCGCGCATGACCGGGCCGAGCACGTCGTTGAACAGGCTGACCGTCATGCTCCGAGGGTGCGATCCTCGATCCGCGGCACCGTGTGCTGGGCCCAGCCGCGGTCGGGCACGCCCAGCTCCTGCGGGCTCGGGCCCACCCAGGCGCTGCGGACGCCGGACAGGGCCAGGCCGCCGCGCGGGTCGAGCGTGACCGTCATCCACAGCGGGTCGCGGTACGGCGCGGTGTACTTGATCCAGGGGTGGCTGGCGTCCACCTCGGCCGAGTAGCGCACGCGCTGGAAGTCGCCGCCGACCCAGGAGTAGGACATGCTGTTCACCTGCACGTAGTGGATGCCGCCGATCGTCGTGGCCTGGTCCAGGTGGTGGTGACCGCTGAAGCAGGCCAGCACGCGGCCGGGGCCCGGGCCGGCGTTGGCCCGCTCCAGGACGGCCCGCAGCTCGGCGCCGTTCTCGAGGCCTTCGGGGTTCTCCAGGCTCTGGTGCGAGAACAGGATCACGGGCCCCTCCGCCGCCGCCAGCTCCTGCCGCAGCCACGCGAGCTGCTCCGGGCCCACCCAGCGGGCGTAGCCCGGCGCCGCGCCCTCCGGCTTGCGGTCATTGCCGTCGAGCACCAGGAAGCGACAGCCGCCGTGGTCGAAGCCGTAGAAGCGCCCCGGCATGCCGTAGTAGGCGACCACCTCCTCGCGCGAGAAGCCGCCGTCCATGTCGTGATTGCCGATCACGTGATGGCGCGGGCCCGGGAAGCGTCGCCAGGCCTCGAGGAAGGGCAGGTTGTGCTCGTAGGGCCGGACGAAGTCGCCGAGCTGGGCCACGAAGTCGGTCTCGTCGCGCTCCATCTCGGCGGCGAAGGCGCCGATCCGCTCGACCCCGTCGTGCATGATGTCGTGGTGTACGTCGGCGCACAGGCCGAAGCGCAGCGGCCGGCCGCCGAGCGGCCGCAGGGCGCAGGCCGGCAGGGGCAGCCAGGTCGCGGCGAGGGCGGTCGCGGTCTGCCGGAGGAAGCGGCGTCGGGTGGTCATGGATCCATTCTGTCGGTCGCCGCCTCCTCTACCGCGCCGATTCCGCGCAGGCTGGCGAGGAGCCCCGCGCCCAGTGCCGTCGCCGGAGTGAGCACGCCGCCGCGGCGGGCTTCGCCGGCGGCGAGCGCCAGGCCGGTCTGCACCAGGCAGCGCACCGTGATGCGATTGCCCGGGTCCCCCCCCCCAGGACCAGCATCGGAGCTCGGTCGGGGCGTCGAGCGGTCCCGCGATCAGGGTGAAGCGGGCGAAGCCCTGCTCGATGCTGCGCGCCGACGGCCCCTGCCCCGGCTTGGGGCCGAACGCACGCAGCAGCCGGCGGCCGGTGGGGGAGGCGAGCAGGCCCTCCGCGACGCGGAGCGCGCCGGCCATCGCCCGCGCGCGCCAGCGTCGGCGGAGCAGCAGGTGCTCGTCGTAATGGAAGGCGTCGCCGTAGCCCGGGCCCTCCTCCGCCAGCAGCGCTGCCGAGCGCCGCACCGTGCGCTCGTTGATCGGGGCCATCAGGAAGGGAGCGGCCCAGCCCGCGCGGGCGGGCACGGGGAAGACCGGCGGGCGGCGCGGCGGCTCCGGCGCGGCGCGGCGGCTCGCCTCCGGGTCGGGGTCGAGCAGGTGGGAGTGCGCGAAGTCGGCCGGCGACCACCGCTCGTACAGGTGCATGCCCGAGGCCAGGGTGCCGCCGTTCAGGCCGCCGCGGAGCTGGAAGAAGCCGGCGATCGCGGGGGCGGAGCCGTCCCGCGCGCGGAGCTCCTCGGCCATCGCCTGCACGCCCAGGTCGGTCGGCGCGCTGTCGAAGCCCGAGGCCGGTACGATCGCGGTGCCGGCCGCGGCGCAGGTCTCGTGGTGCGCGTCGATGAGCTGGCGGATCCAGGGCATCTCGCCGGTCAGGTCGGCGTAGTGGGTGCCGCGCCGTACGCAGGCCTCAACCAGCGGCGTGCCGTAGCGGGAGAAGGGGCCGGCACAGGAGAGCACGACGCGGGACCGCGCGGCGAGG
>CAZXTO010000468.1:0-2597 GCA_964643675.1 uncultured Planctomycetales bacterium | reverse complement strand
CTCCCGGCCTCCCGGCCGCCCGGCCGCCGCGCTCCCGGCGCCGGCCCGAAAGAATCAACGGACGACCCCGAATTAAGCCCAGCGCACCAGCTTGACGGCCTCGAGGTCGTACTGGTCGCGGGGGCGGACGCGGACGCGGATGCCGTAGCCCCAGCGGCCGGAGCGTTCGACGGCGTGGCGGCCTTGGAACAGGGCGGTGCCGTTCTCGGACGCGACCAGCTCGAGCGGGGTGGCCTCCATCAGCTGCAGGCGTCGCGGACCGTTCTCGTGTCCGAGCACCAGCTCAGCCAGCAGGGAGTCGACTTCCATGCCGCCGAGGTCGACCTCGACCTTGACCTCGAGGTGGTCGCCGGAGCGGAGCCGGTCGAGCTCGCTGATGCTGGCGCTGACGATGTGCATCTGCTCGAAGCGGCGCCGCAGCTCGGCCCGTTCGGCGGCCTGGCTCCGCGCCAGCTGCCCTTCGCCGCTGCTCAGGTCGAAGTAGCGCTTCGCCAGCGGCAGGTAGCCGGAGGAGTGGTACTCGCCGACCATGCGGTCGGTGTTGAACTGCACCGGGATCGTGGCCAGGTTGTGCTTGACCCGCGCCAACCACCCCTGCGGCAGCCCGTCCTCGTCGCGGCCGCCGTGGTAGAGCGGCAGGATCTCCTCCTCGAGCAGGGTCAGCAGGCTGGCGTTGTCGTGCTGGTTCTGCAGCTCCTGGTCGGGATAGGACCGCTCCTGCTGCAGCGCCCAGCCGTTCTCGCCGTCGTAACCCTCCAGCCACCAGCCGTCCAGCACCGACAGGTTCATGCCGCCGTTGGCCGCCACTTTCATGCCCGAGGTGCCGCTGGCCTCCAGCGGCCGGGTCGGGTTGTTCAGCCACAGGTCGACGCCGCGCACCAGCAGCCGCGCCAGCTCGATGTCGTACTCCTCGAGGAAGATCAGCTTGCCGGCGAACTCCTCGCTGCGGCTGAGCTGCACCACCTCCTTGAGCAGCGCCTGGCCGTGGGTGTCGGCCGGGTGCGCCTTGCCGGCGAACAGCAGCAGGAGCGGCCGCCGTTCGTCGTTCAGCAGCCGCGCCAGCCGCTCGCGGTCCTGGAACAGCAGCAGGGCGCGCTTGTAGGGCGCGAAGCGGCGGGCGAAGCCCAGCACCAGCGCGCGCTCGTCGAGGCCGGCGAGGATCCGCTTCATCAAGCGCGGGCTGTCCTGGCGCTGCAGGAAGTTCCGCTTCACCCGGTTCTCGATCTCGTCGAGCAGCCGGCGCTTGGCGGCCTGGCGGAAGCCCCACAGGGCCTTCGAATCGAGCGAGGCCGCGTGCTGTTCGAAGTCGGCCGGCCGCGCGTGCCCGGCCTCGCCGCCGAGCAGGCGGCCGAGCTCGGGGTCGGTCCAGGTGGCGAGGTGGACCCCGTTGGTCACGTGGCCGACCGGGACCTCGTCCTCGGTCATGCCCGGCCACTCCTCGTGCAGCAGGCCGCGTGAGACCTCGCCGTGCAGCTCGCTGACCCCGTTGACGAAGCCGGCCATGCTGCAGGCCAGGTGGGTCATGTTGAAGCGGCCCTCGCCGAGCGGGTCGCCGAGCTCCATGAAGCGCTCCCACGGCAGCCCGATCCAATCGGGCACGTTGGAGAAGTAGCGCCGCATCTGGTCCTCGCCGAAGGCGTCGTGCCCGGCCGGCACCGGCGTGTGGGTGGTGAAGACGGTGCTCGAGCGCACGACCTCGCGCGCCTCCTCGAAGGTGTGCTCGCGCTTGCGGATCAGCTGCGCCGCGCGCTCCAGGGGCGCGAAGGCGGCGTGCCCCTCGTTCAGGTGGTACACCGCCGGCTCGATGCCGAGCGCCTCCATCAGCCGCACCCCGCCCTTGCCGAGCAGGATCTCCTGCAGCAGCCGCAGCTCGCTGTCGCCGCCGTAGAGGCGGTGGGTGAGCGCGCGGTCGTCGGGGCGGTTCTCGGGCAGGTCGGAGTCGAGCAGGTACAGCGGCACGCGCCCGATGTCGGCGCGCCAGGCGCGCAGGGTGAGCGCGCGGCCGGGCAGGTTGACCTCGATCCGCACCGGCTCGCCGGCGGCGTCGCGCACCGGCTCCAGCGGCAGGTCGTGCGGGTCGTTGTCCTCCTCGATCGGCACCTGCTCGCCGTTCTGGTTCAGGCCCTGGCGCAGGTAGCCGCCGCGGTAGTAGAGACCCAGGGCCACCAGCGGCAGGTTGAGGTCGCTGGCCGACTTCAGGTGGTCGCCGGCCAGGATGCCGAGGCCGCCGCTGTAGATGCGCAGCGACTCGTGCACGCCGAACTCGAGGCAGAAGTAGGCCAGCGGCTGCTGCCAATTCAGCTCGCGTCCTTCGCCCAGCGCGATCGAGTCGACCCGCTCGGCCAGGTAGGCCCGTTGGCGGGCGACGGCGTCGTCGAGGCGGGAGACGAAGTCGGCGTCGGCCGCCTTCTCCTCGAGGTCGCGCAGGAAGACCTGGCGCAAGAAGCGGGTCGGGTTGTGCTGGCAGCGGTCCCACATCAGCGGGGCCAGCTCCTCGAACAGGCCCGGCGCCGCCGCGTCCCAGCTCCACCAGAAGTTGGAGGCCAGCTCCTCGAAGCCCTGCAGGGCCTTGGGCAGGGTGGCCGAGACGTCGAAGC
>CAZXTO010000467.1:0-2599 GCA_964643675.1 uncultured Planctomycetales bacterium | reverse complement strand
ATGACGATGTCACACACTTCCGGGTCGCCGTCGGTGTCGACGATGCCGACCACCGGTATGCCCAGTCGCTGCGCCTCGCGCACCGCATTGGCCTCGGTCTTCGGGTCGATCACGACCAGCGCGCCGGGCAGCCGGAACATGTCGCGGATGCCGTGCAGGTTGCGCCAGATCTTGCGCTTCTCGCGGTTGAAACGAGCCTCTTCCTTGCTCGTCAGCTGGTCCAGGTAACCCTCGGACTCCTTCTTCTCGAGGTCCTCGAGGTAGCCGATCCGGCTGCCGATGACCTCGTAGTTGGTGAGCGTCCCGCCGATCCAGCGGTCGTCCACGTAGTGCATGCCGGTGGTCTCGTGGGCCTTGCGGACCTCGGGACGGATCTGCGGCTTGGTGCCGACGAAGAGCACGTCCTGGCCGCTGGCGACGATCTCGCGCAGGAAGTGGCGCGCGCGCAGAATGCCGCGGATCGTCAGGCGCAAATCGATGATGTGAATCCGGTTGCGCGACCCGTGGATGAAGGGCTCCATCTTCGGGTTCCAGCGGCTGACGCGGCACCCGATGTGGGCGCCGGCGTCCACGAACTCCTGCACGGAGAGGTCAGACAAGGCTTTGAAGCGGGGTTTGGAAGAGTTTTCCGGAAGGGAAGCCCGGCATTGTGTGGGCCGGGTCCCGGTTTTCGGGCCGAATATCTTAGCCGCTAGGATCTTCGCGTCAACGCAGCGTCCGCCGCTCGGGAGGATACCGCGCTCCACGGGCGCGCCGGCGCCCTTCCCGCTCGGCGAGAGCCCCCGGGCCGCAAAAAGGGAATTCCTAGTCCTGGAGGTGATAATCTTGAACTGTAGGCCATGATCCTGCCCCCTCGTGGGCCCTCAGGAGGGCCCCGCAGCCTCGCCGTCCTGAATCATCGCGGCGAGGCCCTTGCCGGGATCCGGACTGGTTTCCAGGACCGGGGGTGGCAGGTCTACACCTCACGCGAGCTGGAGCGCAGCCTCGAACTGCTGCGTGACCAGGAGCTGACCGCGGCGGTGATCGCCCCGCTGACCCTGCGACCGGAGACCCTGGAGTGGGAGTGTCTCCTGGAGTACCTCTCGCCGCGGCGCGACGTGCCCTGGCTGGTGGTCCCCTGGCGGGAGGCGCCGACCCACGCCGTCACCTCCTTGCTGCGCGGCAAGGACGCGCTCGCCGACTGGGTCCTGCCCCCCACCGAGCTGGCCGAGACCGACGCGCGGCTGCAGAACCTGCTCCGGATCGAGAGCCTGCTGGCCGAGAGCCGCACCCGCGCCGCCGCCCTCGAGGGCCAGCTGGTCACCGACCACAAGACCGGCCTCTACAACGACCGCCACTTCCGCAGCCGCCTGCGCGAGGAGTTCGAGCGCACCGTCCGCCACGGCAGCCCGCTGACCCTGCTGCTGCTCGACCTCGACGACTTCAAGAACATCAACGACACCACCAGCTACGAGTTCGGCGACCTCGTGCTGCGCACGGTGGGCGAGATCCTGCGCCGCAGCGTGCGCTCGATCGACATCCCGGCCCGCATCGGCGGCGACGAGTTCGCCGTGCTGATGCCGAACACCACCCTCGAGGAGGGCATCGCGGTGGCGCGCCGGATCCACGAGGCCTCGCACCGCTCACGGTGCGAGGCCGAAGACGGCGTGATCACCATCCACCACTCCCAGGGGGTGGCCAGCTTCTCCGGCCAGGGAATGGAGGAGGCGCGCGAGCTGTTCCTCAAGGCCAACGAGGCGATCAAGGCGGCCAAGCAGGCCGGCAAGGACCAGGTGAGCTTCTACGACCCGCGCCGCAAGACCGCCGCCGCCTCCACCGGTGCCTCGGCCAAGAGCGCGGCCGGCGCGGCCAAGGGCGGCGCCAGCCGCAAGCGGGCCGGCAAGAAGGGCTAGCGGCCGCGGCCTCAACCCGCGACCGGCTGCCAGCGCGGCATCAACCAGTCGCCGTGGCCGCCGAAGGGCAGCGGGCCCTCGGGCTCGGCCACCAGGCGCAGCAGGCCGGCCTCGGGCACTTCGGCCTGGAGCAGGGCCGGCGGGTCCCCCACCGACTGCGGCGGCGACTGCGCCAGCAGCTGGTCGCCGAGCCAGACCTGGAAGCGCAGCGGCTGCGGCGAGCGGAAGCCCTGGACCTCGTCATCGACCCCGACCCAGCTCAGGAAGCGGCCCGGCCCGTCCACCTCGACCTCGATCGTGGTCGGGACCAGCAGCCCGATGCCGTCGGGGTACTCCTGGCCGGCGCAGCGCAGCGGGCGCTTCTCGACGCTGCGGCCGCGCTGAGGCGAGCGGTCCAGCACCGGGTGCTCGGGGTGCTCGCGGGCGACCCAGGCCCGATCCAGCAGGCCGCCGCCGCGCTCGGGATAGACCGCCGCGAGGGTCTCCCAAGGAATTTCCATCCGCGCCTGCCAGGGAAGCTCGACCAGCAAGGGCTGGTCGGCCGGGCCGTCCAAGGGCCGCGCCAGCAGGAAGCCGCCGCCGCGGAAGCAGAGCCAGGCCCAGCCCCCGCCGGGACGTTCAGGAGGCGCCTCCGGCAGCACCTCGAGGCCCTGGATCCGGTCCCAGGCGTACTCGGCCTCGCCGGCCGGCCCCTCGAAGACCAGGCC
>CAZXTO010000466.1:0-2600 GCA_964643675.1 uncultured Planctomycetales bacterium | reverse complement strand
CTGGCGCCGCCAGGACCCGGCGCGGGCGCGCGAGCTGCTGGCCGAGGCCGGCTGGCCGGGCGGCGAAGGCTTGCCCCCGCTGCAGCTCGAGGTCGCCGGCGGCAGCCAGGCGGTGGTGGACATGGCCGAGCTGCTCGTCGCCGGCCTGGAGCGCTCCGGCCTGCGCTGCGAGGTCGTGGTGCGCTCCGCCGGCGAGCACACCCAGCGCGCCCAGGCGGGCCAGCTCCAGCTGCACGTCTGGTCGTGGGCCTTGGACTGGCCGGACGCCTCCAACCTGCTGCAGATCTTCCACAGCCGCAACGCCGGCGGCGGCATCAACCGCTCCAACCTGCGCGACCCCGAGCTGGACGGTCTGCTGGAGCAGCTGGAGCGGGAGCAGGAGCCGGCCGCGCGGGCCGAGCTGACCGGCCGCATCGTGGCGCGGCTGGACCAGCAGATGCCGGTGGTGCCGATCGACCACCGGCGCGGCTTCCTGCTGCTCCAACCGTGGCTGCAGCACGTCGAGGTCAACCCCTTCGACCTCTTCCCCTGCAAGTACTTCGTGCTCGGGGAGCGCGATTGATCCGCCACGCGCTGCGCCGGCTGCTGAGCGCCCTGAGCCTGGCGGTCGGGGTCAGCCTGCTGTTGTTCCTGATCTTCGACAGCGGCCTGCTCGGCGACCCGGCGATCCGCGAGGCCGGCAAGCACGCCGACGCCGCCGCCATCGGCCAGGCGCGGCTGCGGCTGGGGCAGTTCGAGAGCTACCAGCCGGAGGCGGCGCGCCTGGAGCTGCGCGGGGCGCCGGCCTGGTTCGAGCTGGCGGCCGACGGCGAGCGCCTGCTCCTGCTCGACGTCCAGGGCGCCAAGCTGGGCGCGGTCGAGACTCGCGGCCGCCGGATCGGGGAGCTGGCCGAGCTGTTGCCGCTGCCGCCGGATTCCACCCTGCGGCTCGAGGCGAGCGATCCGGAGCTGCCGCTCACGGGGGTCGCGGCGGCGCTGCGCGGCGGCCGGGCGGTGCTCGACAGCCGGCGGGCGACCTCCCTGGCCTGGGCCCGGCCGGCCTCGCGCTGGGGGCACTTCCTGCGTCAGACCGGTGATCTGCTGCGCTTCGACTTCGGCCACACCCGGGAGGGCCGGCCGGTAGCCGGGGAGCTGTGGCAGCGCGGCCGGCGGTCGCTGGCGCTAGCGCTGCCGGCCTTCCTGCTGACCACCGCGCTGGCGCTGGGCGGCGCCCTGCTGTGCCTGGTGCGCCGCGGGTGGATCGACCGCGCGCTCGGCCTGGCCTGCGCCCTCGGGATGTCGGTCAGCGCCTTGGTCTGGGTGATGCTCCTGCAACGTTGGTTGGCCGCCGAGCTGGGCTGGTTCCGCATCGAGGGCTGGGAGCCGCCCTACCTCGCCTCGCTCGCGCTCCCGGTGCTGGTCTGGGTGCTGGTCGGCCTCGGCCCGGAGCTGCGCTTCTATCGCGGCCTGGCCTTCGAGGAGGCCGCCCGCCCCTACCTGCTCACCGCCCGGGCCAAGGGCCTGCCGCCCGGCGTCGCGCTGCGCCGCCACCTCTTGCCGAACCTGATGGTGCCGCTCCTGACCCAGATCATGGTGGCGCTACCCTTCCTGCTGCTGGGTTCGCTGCTGCTGGAGCGCTTCTTCGGCATCCCCGGGCTGGGCGACTGGACCGTGCAGGCGGTCTTCGACCAGGACCAGCAGGTGCTGCGCGCGACCACCTTCCTGTTCGCCCTGCTCTACCTGGCGACGCAGTGGCTCACCGACCTGAGCTACGCCTGGGCCGACCCCCGGATGCGGAGGCGGCGATGAGACGACGCCTGCCCGTGCTGCTGCTGGGCTTGTACCTGCTCGCCGGGATGGCCGCGGCCGTCGGCTGGATCGGCGGCGGCTGGGCGGAGATGCGCGACGGCCTCGAGGGCGCGCCGCCCGGCGCGGCCGGGCTGCTCGGCGCCGACCACCTCGGCCGCGACGTCCTGGCCCGGGTGCTGCAGGGCACCTGGATCGCGCTGCTGGTCGGGGGCGTGGCGGCGGGCCTGTCGGTCGGCCTCGGCGCCCTGTTCGGCCTGCTGGCGGGCTGGCATCGCGGCTGGGTCGACGACTGCCTGAACTGGGTCAGCGGAGTGGTGGCGGCGGTGCCGGGCATCCTGCTCATCCTGGTGGTGGGCTTCGCCCTCGGCGGCGGCCTGGGCGCCGTGTGCCTGGCGATCGGGATCTCCACCTGGGTCGGCATCTACCGCCTGGTCCGGGCCGAGGTGCTGCGGCTCAAGGAGCTGGAGTTCGTCGACGCCGCCCGCGCCAGCGGCGCCGGGAGCTGGCGGGTCCTGTTCCACCACCTGCTGCCCAACCTGCGCAGCCTGCTGGCGGTGCAGTTCTCGCTGCGCTTCGTCTACGCGATCAAGGCCGAGGTCCTGGTCAGCTTCCTCGGCGTCGGCCTCCAACGCGAGCCGAGCTGGGGCCGCATGATCGCCCGCGCCCAATACGACCTCGGCGACGGCCTCTGGTGGCCGCTGGCTTCCGCTACCGTGGCCATGGCCGGTTTGGTCCTCGCCGTGCAATGGCTGGCCGAGAATTCGGGGTCAGACGTCGATTAATTCGGGGTCAGACATCGATTTCCCCGCGCT
>CAZXTO010000465.1:0-2604 GCA_964643675.1 uncultured Planctomycetales bacterium | reverse complement strand
GCTGGCCGTCGGCCGCGGCCGCGTGCGCGGCCTCGGGGCCGAAGTCGCGGTCGTGGGCCTCGCGGCCGCTGGCGGCGGGGAAGGGGCCGATCCGGCGCCACGGGTCGAGGGCCACCGGCGCCATCGCCGGGTCGCCGCTGAGGCTCAGCCGGATCCGCCGCAGCGAGTGCTGCTTGTGGACCGACTCGAAGCGCAGCCGCAGCCGCAGCTCGGTGCCGCCGGGGTAGCCGAAGGGGAAGGCCGGCGCGAACACCGCGTGGTGCTCCTCCTTCGTGCGCGGCAGCAGCGCCCAGCCGGTGTCGGCGCGGCCGTCGAGGGTGTTGGCGATCGGCCACTTGTCCTGGGAGAAGTCGGCGACCGCGTGCGCCAGCGCCACCGGCTCGAAGTCCTCGGTGCCCGCCGGCGCTGCATCGAGCTCGACCCCGCTGAGCACGATGTTGCCGTTGTCGTACCAGCGGCCGACCCCGACCGCGCCTTCCGGCAGCAGCGCGTCCAGCCGCAGGGCGCGGATCTCGCCGATCGGGGCCCGGCCGCGCAGCTCGTAGACCTCGACGTCGGGGTTGGGGCCGTCCGGGTCGGCTTGCACGGCGCCGTCGGGCCGCACCGAGAGCAGGCTGCCGTGATGGCTCGACACCTGCTCCGGCCGCCACTGCCGCCAGCGGTCGGCGATCGCCCAGCGCTGCTCCAGCTCCCAGTCGGCCTGGGCGGCGTCGCTCTCGGGCATCGGCGCCTCCATGGCCGCGCGCGCCTGCTCGAGCGCGGCCTGCTCGCGGGCGAGCTGCGCCTCCTGCTCGGCGCTCGGCACCCGCAGCACCGGCGGCGGCGACAGGATGTTCTCGTCGGTGGCCTTCTCGTCGAAGTTGTTGAAGAAGCCCAGCATGCGGTAGTAGTCGCGCTGGGTCAGCGGGTCGTACTTGTGGTCGTGGCACTGGGCGCAGCCCATGGTCAGACCGAGGAAGACCGCCGAGGTGGTGTCGACCCGGTCCATGGCGTACTTGGCCAGGAACTCCTCGGCGATCATGCCGCCTTCGGCGCTGGTCGGGTTGCAGCGGTTGAAGCCGGTCGCCACCAGCTGGTCGGTGCTCGGCTCCGGCAGCAGGTCGCCGGCGATCTGCTCGACCGTGAACTCGTCGAAGGGCTTGTTGTCGTTGAAGGCGCGGATGACCCAGTCGCGGTAGGGCCACATGGTGCGCTCGTTGTCGAGGTGCAGGCCGTGGGTGTCGCCGTAGCGGGCGGCGTCGAGCCAGTAGCGCGCCAGGTGTTCGCCGTAGCGCGGCGAGGCCAGCAGGCGGTCGACGGCGCGCTCGTAGGCGCCGGGGGCGGCGTCGGCGAGGAAGGCGTCGAGCTCCTCGAGGCTCGGCGGCAGGCCGGTGAGGTCGAAGCTGACCCGGCGCAGCAGGGTGGCGCGGTCGGCCTCCGGCGAGGGGCGCAGGCCTTCCTGCGCGAGCCGCGCCAGCACGAAGCCGTCGATCGGGTTGCGGGTCCAGTCGGCGGCAGCGGCCGGCGGCTGCTCGACTTCGGTCGGCGGCGCGAAGGCCCAGTGCAGCTCGTACTCGGCGCCTTGGTCGATCCAGCGGCCGAGGATCTCAATCTGCTCCGGAGTCAGCGTCTTGCCGTGGTCCTCCGGCGGCATGCGGTCGTCGAAGTCGTCGGTGGTGATCCGGTACCACAGCTCGCTCTCTTCGCGGTCGCCGGGCACCACCGCGGCGAAGCCGCGCACCTCCTTGGTGGCGCCCTCGAAGGTGTCGAGGCGCAGCTTGGCCTTGCGCGTGCTGACGTCGAAGCCGTGGCACAGGAAGCAGTTCTCCGACAGGATCGGCTTCACGTCGCGGTTGAAGTCGACCTTCTCGGCTTCGCCGCCGCGCGGGGCGGCGAGCATCGGGACAGCGGCAGCGGCAGCGGCCAGCAGCAGGGTGGTGGCGGATCGGGGGGACAACATGCCGAGCTTCGATTCTAGGGGCAATTCGCGGCCATCGGGCCAGGATTGAATTGAGAGCTCCGACCGCGGATAACAATCGATGTACGACCCCGAAATCGATGCCTGATTCCTTCCCCGTCCTCAACCTCGGCGAGCTCGAATGGGAGGAGGTCTCCCACGGCGACCGCTTCTCTTTCCGCACTGCCGCGATCGCTTCACGCGTCGGCGCCCGCGCGCTCGGATACCGCCTGGTCGAGATCGACCCGGGCAAGCGCTCCTGGCCCTACCACTTCCACCACGCCAACGAGGAGATGTTCTTCGTGCTCGACGGCGAAGGCAGCCTCCGCATCGACGGCAACCAACGCCGCGTCCAGCCCGGCGACGTCATCGCCTGCCCGGCCGGCCCCCACTTCGCCCACCAGTTCCACAACGACACCGACCAACCCCTGCGCCTTCTCGCCGTCAGCACCATGCAGGACCCCGAGCTCGTCGAGTACCCCGACTCCAACAAGATCGGCGCCGCCGCCAGCTTCGCTCCCGGCAAAGCCGACCACGCCGCCCCGCTCCGCGCCTGGCTCCCGAAGGACGCCGCCGTCGACTACTGGGAAGGGGAGTAGGGGTTGGGGGTGGGGTCGGCCCGCGGCCGGGTTCCTCTTCGGCTCTGACCGAGCCCTTCGGGCTCTCAC
>CAZXTO010000464.1:0-2646 GCA_964643675.1 uncultured Planctomycetales bacterium | reverse complement strand
GGCGCCGCCACCAGCCAGGAGATCGCGCCGCCGGCGAAGACCTGCAGCGACAGCGGGAAGCCGATGATGAAGCCGACCGCGATCAAGGCCGGGGAGGCCTTGACGCCGACCCAGGTCCGCAGCGGGCCGGCCGCCAGCGCGGTCTCGGCCTCGGCCCGCAGCAGGCCGAAGGCGTCGGTCAGGACCTTCAGCACCGTGCCCAGGCCGAGCGAAGCGAACACCAGCTTGAGGCCGCTGCCGCCCTCCTCGCCGGCCTCCAGCACCTTGGCGCAGGCCACGCCCTCCGGGAACACCAGCTCCTCGCGCTCGACGATCATCGGCCGCCGCAGGGGCACCATGAACAGCACCCCGAGCAGGCCGCCGGTCATCGCCACCAGGGTGGTCTTCCAGAAGTCGAACTCCTCCCACACCCCGGTCAGCACCAGCGCCGGCATGGTGAAGATGATGCCCGCCGCCAGCGACTCGCCGGCCGAGGCCAAGGTCTGGACCAGGTTGTTCTCGTGGATCGTGCCGCGCCGCAGCAGCCCCTTCAGCAGGCCCATCGAGATCACCGCGGCCGGGATCGAGGCGCTCACCGTCATGCCGGCGTAGAGGCCGAGGTAGACGTTGGCGATGCTCATCACCAGGCCGACCAGGATGCCCAGGCCGACCGCGAGCGGAGTGAACTCGCGCACCGAGCTCATCGCGCCGCCTCCTCGGCGCGCGCCGCGCGCGCGCCGGGCGGTGCCGGGAGCTCCCGCCACCGGCCCCACAGCCGCTCCGAGACCCACACCCAGGCCACGAAGGCGAGCAGGCCGATCAGGACGTCGATCAGGTAGTGGTAGCGCAGGTAGAGGGTGGCGACCGCGGTCAGCAGGGCCCACGGCCCGAAGATCCAGAACCAGGCGCGGTCGCGCACCCAGCACAGCCAGGCGACGTAACTCGACATCATCACGTGGCCGCTCGGGAAGCAGTCGCGCTTGGTCCAGGAGGTGTTGATCAGCTGCTCGTGCAGGAAGGGCTGCAGGCCGTAGCTCGGCAGCTCGATCGCGTACTCGAGGAAGGCGTAGGGCGAGCGGACCGGCACCAGCAGGTAGCCGCAGTAGCTGATCAGGAAGCCGGCGATGACGCGATCGACGCCCTGGTAGAGGGTCGGCCAGTCCCGGCGCACGGCCCAGCGCACCCCGAGCAGGAAGGGGAACACGTAGAAGCTGGTGTACACCGCCTGCAGCACGTCACTGAACAGCGGATGAGCCAGCCCCGACCAGGCCCCCTCCCAGCTGTAGCCGAACCAGGCCCGGTCGACCCGCAGCATCCACCACTCCTTGTCCTCCGGCAGCACCCAGGGGATCACCATCGACAGGCCGGAGTAGATCGCGAACAGCAGACCGCCGGCGACGAAGGGAACCAGCACCGCGCGCAGCCGCGGCATCCGGCGCTGGAGCGCCTCAGTGCCGAGGGCGATCGCCGCCAACAGGGCGAACCAGCCCACCGTCTGGACCGGTTGCCCGACCCGTCCCGGGGAGATCAGCACGAGCAGCACCGCCATGCCACAGAAGGCGGGCAGGGAGGTGCTGAGGCTAGAGGTGCGAAGGTCCGCCTCGACGGCCACGCCCGTATCATGCGCTCCCTCCGGGTCGAAATCCATGCGCCACCTCTCCCTCTCCATCTCGCTCCTGCTCCTCGCCACTGGTTGCGCCGCCAGCTGCAACTCCGAGGAGCCCGAACCGGTCGCCGCGCCGAGCTTCGATCAGGCGCGCGCCTGGGCCGACCTGGAGGCGATGGTCGCGATCGGCCCGCGGCCGATGGGCACCCCGGCCCTCGAGCGCACCCGCGAGTACCTGCGCCAACAGCTCGACGGGCACGGCTGGAGCCTCGAGGAGGTCCCCTTCACGGCGGTGGCCCCGCGCGGCGCCGCCCGTTACCAGAACGGCAAGGAGTGGCAGGGCATCAACCTGCTGGCGCGGCGCGAGGGCACCGAGCCGGGCGAGATCTGGATCGCCAGCCACTACGACACCTACGACAAGCGCGGCTTCGTCGGCGCCAACGACGCCGGCTCCTCCTCGGCGGTGCTGCTCGAGCTGGCGCGCCAGCTGGGCGGCGAGGGTCCCCGCACCGGGCCGGCCCTGGTGCTGGCCTGGCTCGATGGCGAGGAGCCCTTCTCGCCGGTGCCGTGGAGCAACGTCGACAACTCCACCTTCGGCAGCCGCCACCAGGTCGCGCTGCTGAAGGAGCAGGACCGGCTGAAGGACCTGCGCGCCTTCGTGCTGATGGACATGGTCGGCGACGCCAAGCTGGGCATCACGCCGCCGAGGGAGTGCGACCGGCGGCTGCTGAGCCTGTTCGAGACCACCGCCCACCAGCTCGGCTACAAGCGGCTGTTCTTCGAGAAGCGCGACATCCGTGATGACCACGTGCCCTTCCACCAGGCGCGGGTGCCGGTGATCAACCTGATCGACCTCAAATTCGGTCCGGGCCTGGGCAACGAGTGGTGGCACACGCACGAGGACGAGCTGTCCAAGTGCAGCGCGGACAGCCTGGGCACGATCGGCCAGCTGGTGCTGGCCACCCTGCCCAAGATCGCCGGCGAGTTCCCGGTCCGGCGCTGACTAGCCGCCCGCCTCGACTTCCCGCTCCGGGGCCGCGGCGGGCACCGCCACCCCGCGG
>CAZXTO010000463.1:0-2671 GCA_964643675.1 uncultured Planctomycetales bacterium | reverse complement strand
GGCGGCCTTCTCGACCTTCTGCAGGAATTTGCGCTCGTCCTTGTCCTCGAGGGTGCGGTCGGCCGCGCGCAGCAGGGCGTGGAAGGCCAGGCTGCGGTGTCCCTCGGGCAGCGAGCCGCCCTCGAACAGGTCGAACAGCTCCAGCCGCTCGAGCAGCTTGCCGCCGGCCTTCTGCAGCGCGGCCTCGACCTCGGCGAAGGGCACCGCCGCCGGCAGGGCCAGGGCCACGTCGACCTTGATGCCAGGTAGCTTGGCCGGCGAGCGGAAGGCGGGCAAGCGGCCGCTGCCGAGCTCCGCCAGGACGGCCAGGTCGAGCAGCACCAGGGCCGCGTCCACGCCCTCCAATTCCACTTCCTTGGCCAGCCGCGGCTCGACGGCGGCGCTCCAGCCCACCGAGCGTTCGCCGACCCGCCACTCCAGGCAGCGCGCCGGGTGGGCCCAGGTGGGGGTCGACTCCGCCGGCCCGGCGATGCCCTCGAGCACCGCGGTTCGGAGCAGGTCGTCGGCCAAGGTGCGGGCGCGCCCGAACACGCTGTCGGGGCCATCGGCGCGGCCGCCAGCGCGCTGCCACGCGACCGCACCCAGCCACACCCGTTCGCCGGGCAGGCCCGAGGCCTCGCGGGCGCCGTCCTCGGCCTGGTAGCCCTTGGCCAGCTCGAACAGCAGGCCATCCCCGCGCTCACGCACGTTGCCGGCGGCCTGCTCGAGCAGGGTGGGCACCGGATCGCGGCGCACCAGGTCGACGCCGTCCTGGACCGGGTTGGCCAGACGGGCGAAGTGCTCCACCGGGATGCCGAGGCGCTCGGCCCAGCCGCGGTCGAGGAAGGAGTAGCCCTGGGTCTCGGCGCCGCGCCAGGCGCCGCTCAAGCGATCGGCCATGCGCCGACCGAGGGCGCGCACCGGGTCCACCCACGGCGCCTGAACCGGCGCCTGCAGCGGCACCGGCTGGATCTCGTGGTAGCCGTTGAGGCGGCCCACCTCCTCCACCAGGTCGATCGGGGTGCGGACGTCCTTGGTGGCGCGCCAGCTCGGCACGCTCACGCCCAGCGGCCCCTCGCCGGCGTCGGTCACGCCGAAGCCGAGCGCCCGCAGCGAGCCGGCGACCTGGTCGCGGCCCAGCTCCAGGCTGAGCAGCTCGGCGGTGCGGGCCGGGTCCAGCTCGAGGCGGATCTCGGGCGCGGCGGCGGCGCCGCCGAGCGCAGGGGCGCCGATCACCTTGGCCTCGGGCCGCACGCGCTGGAGCAGCGCGGCGAAGCGGCGCAGGCCCTGCTCGGCCAGGGCCGGGTCGAGCGACTTCTCGAAGCGGGAGCTGGCCTCGCTGCGGAGGTTCAGGCGCTTGGCGGTGCGGCGGACCCGCACCGGCTGGAACACGGCGGACTCGAGCAGCAGCGAGGTGGTCTGGTCGTCGACCTCGGAGTTGGCGCCGCCCATGACCCCAGCCAAGGCCACCGCGCGCTCGCCGTCGGCGATCAGCAGGTCCTCGGCGGTCAGGGTTCGCTCGATCTCGTCGAGGGTGGTGAAGCGCTCGCCCTCGGCGGCGCGCCGCACCCGGATCTCGGTGCCGCGCAGGCGGCTCAGGTCGAAGGCGTGGGTCGGCTGGCCGGTCTCGAACAGCAGGTAGTTGGTCAGGTCGACCAGGTCGTTCAGCGGCCGCTGGCCCACCGCCAGCAGGCGGCGCTGCAGCCAGGCGGGCGAGGTGCGCGGCGGACCGTCGAGCTCCACGTGCAGGCCGAGGTAGAGCGGGCAGGCCTCCGGGTCCTCGAGGGTGATCGTGACCGCCGCGGGCGGACCGCTCCACTGCTCCATCACCGGCAGCGGCTTCAGCTCGCGCCCCAGGATCGCGGCCAGCTCGCGGGCGAAGCCGTAATGCCCCCACAGATCGGGGCGGTGGGTGAGCGACTTGTTGTCGAGCTCGAGCACCGCGTCGAGCATGCCGAGGTGGTCGACCAGGCGGGCGCCCACCGGGGCGTCGTCGTCCAGCTCGAGGATGCCGGCGTGCTCCTCCGACAGCTCCAGCTCGCGCTCGGAGCAGATCATGCCGCGCGAGACCTGGCCGCGCAGCTTGGCCTTCTTGATCTTGAGCCCGCCGGGCAGCACGCTGCCGACTGGGGCGAAGGCGATCTTCAGGCCCTGGCGCACGTTGCTGGCGCCGCACACGACCTCGACCGGCTCCTCGCCGCCGTACTCCACCTTGGTCAGCGACAGCTTGTCGGCGTCCGGGTGGCGGCCGCACTCGACCACGTGGCCGACGACCACGTCCTGGATCGCCTCGCCGAAGATCTCCACCCCCTCCACCTCGGCGGTGTGCAAGGAGAGGAGCTCGGCGACGCGCTCGGGGCTCTGATCCGAGAGGTCGACGAAGTCGTTGAGCCAGGAGAGCGAGATCTTCATGCCGGGAACTGCTCCAGGAAGCGCAGGTCGCCGCCCAGGATCCAGCGGATGTCGTCGATGCCGTAGCAGAGCATCGCCAGCCGCGACAGGCCCAGGCCGAAGGCGTAGCCGCTGTAGCGCTCCGGGTCGATGTCGCAGGCGCGCAGCACGTTGGGATGCACCAGGCCGCCGGGCATGAGCTCGATCCAGGTCGAGCCCTTGCAGACCTTGCAGCCGCCCTCGCAGAAGGGGCAGCGGGCGTCGAGCTCGAAGCCGGGCTCGACGAAGGGGAAGAAGCCCG
>CAZXTO010000462.1:0-2675 GCA_964643675.1 uncultured Planctomycetales bacterium | reverse complement strand
GGCCGGGAAAGGGCGCAGGCCGCCCGGGGTGGCTGCGTACCATCCCTCCATGGTCTGGCTCCCTTTCTTCGGCGTCCTCGCCTTCGTGTTCGTCGGCTTCATCATCCTCTACAACGGGCTGGTCTCGATCCGCAACCAGTGTGACGAGGCCTGGTCGAACGTCGACACCGAGCTCAAGCGCCGCTACGACCTGATCCCCAACCTCGTCAACACCGTCAGGGGCTACGCCGAGCACGAGCGCGAGCTGATCGAGCAGGTGGTGGCGATGCGGGAGCGCGCCGCCTCGCGCCACGGCTCGGTGGCCGAACACGCCGCCGACGAGACGCAGCTGCAGCAAGCGCTGGGTTCCCTGATGGCCCGGCTGGAGGCCTACCCCGACCTGAAGGCCAGCGCCAACTTCCTGGAGCTGCAGCGGGAGCTGGCCAACACCGAGGACCGCATCCAGGCGGCGCTGCGCTTCTACAACGGCAACATCCGCGAGAACAACAACAAGGTCCAGCAGTTCCCCTCCAACGTCGTCGCGGGCATGTTCAGCTTCCCCCTCCGCGACTACTTCGAGCTGGACCTCCCGGCCGCCCGTGAGCCGGTCGAAGTGAGCTTCTGAGCCCGGGATGGGCGAGGCCTTGCCCCAAGTCCTGTTCGGCATCCTGGTCGCGGTCCTGGTACCGCTGGCCCTGTGGTGGAATTGGAAGAAGGCCCAGCAGCGCGCCGAGGGCTACCGGCGCTTCTGCGCGGAGCACGGCTGGGACTACCGCCCGAAGCGGGATCGGCAGCTGGCCAAGCGCTTCCGCTTCCTCGACCGCCTGCGCGCGGGGCACAACCGCTACGCCGACGACCACGCCTGGGGGGAGTGGCAGGGCTACCCGGCCGAGTGCTTCAATTTCCACTACAAGACGGGCAGCGGCAAGAACACGCAGCACCCTTCCCTGTCCGTCGCCCTGGTGTCGCTCGAGCGCCGCTTCCCGGAGCTCCGGATCCACCCGGAGAGCTTCTTCCACAAGATCGGCCAGGCGGTCGGCTTCGGCGACATCGACTTCGAGTCGGTCGAGTTCTCGAAGCGCTTCGAGGTGAAGGGGCCGGACAAGAAGTTCGCCTACGACTTCTGCCACACCCGGATGATGGAGCACCTGTTGGCCCACCCGAAGACCGCGATCGAGCTCGAGGGCCGGTGCTTCGCCAGCTTCGCCCGGGGCCGCCTGGAGGCGGCGGGCCTGCCGGCCCGGCTCGAGGCCCTGCTCGAGCTGCGCCGGCTGATGCCCGAGTACCTGTTCCGGGATTGAGGAGCCCGAACGTGCCTGCGCCCTCGTGGGCGCTTCCGTGATCCTCGTTCGCACGCTCTATCTCCATGCCTCGTAGAAAATCATCGATTTGCACAATCGAAGATCGCAGAGCGTGGCCGCGCCTCCGCGCGGCTCTACGACGGATCCTGTCGGAATTTGCTCTAACTTCTGTGCTCCGGAGGACTAAACTCCAGCGAGCTGAGCTTTTTCCCGCTCTTTGATTGCATCCGCTCCTCCTGGCGACGGCACCACCCGGCGGCGCGCTCCATGCGCCGACCGGTGAACAAAACGCCATTTATTGGTGCCATCTGAGGGGATGGAGTTGCGGTCCTGGCGCTTGCGCCAGGGCCGCTTTTTTTTTGGCCCGCGGGCCTATCCTCTGGGCCCATGTTCACGGCCGCCGACTTCGAGATCTACGCGCCGCGCTTCCAGGGCGACGAGGAGTGGAACGGCCGCCGGCTCGAGATCCGGCGCCGCCTGCAAGCCCTCGGTGACCGCCTGAGAGGGGCGATGAAGGGGCACGGGATCCCTCTCGACCGGCGCGAGAGCCTGCACCACCCGCACCCCACCAACCGCAAGCGGGTGCGGCGCCAAAGGACCATGCTGTTCCGCGACAAGAAGTCGCGGAAGAGCCTCCAGGCCTTCCTGGGCAAGGAACTCGGGAAGGACCTCGACTCCGCCCGGAACAACATCCACCTCCAGGTCGGCCTGGACCAGGCCGGCGCCTACTGGGGCATGCGCATCGACGCCGGCGCCTGGTACGACCTGAACGTGCTCCTGAAGCGGGCCGAGGAGGAGGAGGGACGGCGCGCTCTGCGGCTGGCCGGCGCCGAGGCCCCCGGCTTCCAGCTGGAGTTCGACGGCGGCGGGGCGCGCCCGCTCGACGGCATGGGGGACCGCGACTGGCGCGACCTCGCCGGCTTGCTGCGGCCCGGCGAGTCCAGCCTCGAGGTGGTCCAGCGGCTGCCGGCGGCGGCGGCGGTCGAGGCCGGGGAGGATCTGGACGCGGGGATCCTGGGCGACCTGGAGCGGCTCGCCCCGCTCTACCGCCTGGCCTGTTGGAGCCTCGACGGCAGCTCGCCCTCCGGGGCCTCGCTCTGACCGGTTTTCTTTGAACCGCGCCGAGAGGAATCGCGTTGGCCCCGGCTCCATGCGATTCGCCCCCCTCCCTCCCTGGTCCCGCGGCATCCCGGCCGCGGTCTGGGCTGCGCTCCCGGCTTCCCTCCTCGCGCAAGATCCTTCCTCCCCTGAGCCTCCGGCCCAGGCCCCGCAGGAGATCCTGGTCACGGCCAACGCCTCGGCCCAGGACCCGCTCGAGGCGCCCTGGTCCGCGGCCCTGATCGGCCGCGAGGAGCTCACCGGGCGCTTCCGCACCCTGCCCGAGGCGATCGGCCG
>CAZXTO010000461.1:0-2684 GCA_964643675.1 uncultured Planctomycetales bacterium | reverse complement strand
GCCCTCGTTCATCCAGCCCACCAGCAGGGCCGGGACCAGGCCGGCGGCCACGCCGGGCGCCACCAGCCGCGGCAGGCGGCGGATCCGCAGCGGCCAGCCGAGGTCGAGGCTGCCGAGGCCGCGGGCCAGCAGCAGCGCCTGCGCGGTCAGGGCGGCGGCGGTGGCGTAACCGGCGCCGGGCACCCCGAGCTGGGCCGGGCCCATCAGCAGCCAGTCCAGGCCGAGGTTGATCGGCACCGAGGCGAGGGCGATGCGCGCCGGTCCGAGGTAGTCGCCGCGCGTCTGCCGCACCCGGGTGAGCAGGCCGGCCAGGGAGGCGGCCGGCAGGCACAGCAGGTAGGCGCGCAGCGTCTCCCCCAGCAGCTGGCTGTCGCCGGACTCGAAGCGGCCGTGCTCGAACAGGACCGTGATCGTCGGCACCGCCACGGCGTACAGGCCGGCGGCGGCGGCCAGGATCAGGATCAGGGTGGACTCGGCCGCGCGCTGGAGGGTGGCGCTCAGCTCGGGGTAGCGCCCCTGGGCCGCCAGCCGGGCGAACAAGGGCAGGGCGCCAGTCGCGGCGGAGATGCCGATCATCGCCAGCGGCAGCTGCAGCAGGCGGTTGGCGAGGTAGGCGTAGGTGTTCGCCTCCGGCCCGACCAGCATCCACACCAGGCCCTGGTCGAGGGCCATGTTGATCTGGACCGCGGCCAGGCCGGCCAGCGCCGGCAGGAAGCTGCGCAGGGTGCGGCGCACCTCGCCATCGCCGGGGGCGAAGCGCGGCAGCAGCGGGAAGCCGGAGGCGCGCACCCCCGGAGCCTGCAGCAGCCACTGCAGGAAGCCGCCGATCAGCACGCCGAAGCACAGCAGGGCGGCGTCGTCGGCGCTGCCGTTGGGCCTAGGCGCGGCGGCGCCGGCCGCGGCCTCCGCGCCGACCGCCGGGCCTCCGGGGGCGGCCGCCGGGAAGTCCACCAGCAGCAGCAGGCTGGTGATCCAGATCGTGTTCAGCACCAGCGGCGCCAAGGCCGGGAACAGGAAGCGGCCGCTCAGGTTCTGCGGCGCCGCGGCCAGCGCGGTCAGGCAGATCGGCAGCGCGTAGGGCAGCAGGATCGCGGCGTAGCGCAGGGCCAGCGCGGTCTCGGGGTTGGCGTCGCCGATGCGGCTGCGCCACCACCAGATCGCCGCCTCGCCGATCACCACCAGCAGCACCAGGGTCATCGCCAGCAGGCCGTGGAAGCGCATGAACAGGCGGCCCGCCCGCTCCACGCCGCCCTCCTCGCGGGCACGCGCCAGCGCCGGCTGGATCGCCGCGCCGACCGCGCCCTCGCCGAACAGCTTGCGGAACAGGTTCGGCACGATCCAGGCGACGTTGAAAGCGCCCAGCTCGGCGGTCATGCCGAAGGCCGCGACCATCAAGGCGTCGCGGGCGAAGCCCAGAACCCGCGAAGCCAAGGTCCAGGCCGAGGTCAGCAGCGCCCCGTGGAAGGCAGTGCGACCGGTGACCTGGCGGGACGACATGATCGCCGGGTTATACCCGCGCCGCCTATCATCCCGGCATGCGTCTCGCCTTCGACGCCCGCGTCCGTCCGCGCTCCTCCTTCGCGCGGGTGCTGGGGCTGTTCGAAGCCGCCGCCGACGCGGTCGCGCTGCCCCATGAGCGGTGGCAAGGCGGCGCTTGCGAGGCCGACATCTTGTGGTGCCTGCGCCAGGCCGAGCTGGCGATCCCGGTCGACGCGGCGCCGGTCGGCGGCGCCGGCGGCCGGACCGCCGCTGGCCCGCGGCAGATCGTCACGATCTACGACGTCAACCCGCTGCTGCCGGACGGGCGCCCGGCCTGGATGCGCTGGCGCCGCGCGCGCCGCTTCCGCCGCCAAGCCGGCCGCGCCATCTCCGGCGCCTGGCGGCTCGTCACCGACAGCGAGGACGCCCGCCGCCGCGTCGAGCAGGCCTTCCCCGCCGCCGCCGATCGCACCGCGGTCATCCCGCTCTACCCCGAGGCCCACTTCCAGCCCGACGGCCCGCCCAGCTCGCTCGCCGAACCCGGCTACCTGCTGTTCCTCGGCGCCCTGCGGCGGCACAAGAATTGGGAAGGCTTGCTGCGCGCATACGCGCTGCTGCCCGCTGCTCTGCGCCAGGCCCACCCCCTGCTCCTCGCCGGCCGCGCCCACCGCGCCGCCCGACGCCTCGGCCTCCTGCTCGACCGCCTGTCGCTGCGCGACACCGTCCGGGTCCTCGACGAGGTCCCCGAGGCCGAACTCCCCGGCCTCTACCGCGGCGCCGCCGCCTTCGCCTTCCCCTCCCTCATGGAGGGCTTCGGCCTGCCCCCCCTCGAGGCCATGGCCTGCGGCACCCCCGTCGTCTCCAGCGACCGCACCAGCCTGCCCGAGGTGCTGGGCGAGGCCGCCGACCTCGTCGACCCCGAGGACCCCGCCGCGCTCGCCCAGGCCCTCCAGGCCATCCTCGCCGACCCCGCCCACGCCGACGCCCGCCGCCATTCGGGCCTCGCCCGAGCCGCCACCTACACCCCCACCCGCACCGGCGAGGCCCTCCTCCGCACCCTCGCCTGAGCGGCCGGGGCCTCCGCTCCCGGAACCCTCGACGTCTGGTGCCAGATTGGCACCAAGATCCGCGCTTCGCGCGGATCTGATTTGGTGCCAATCTGGCACCAGACGTCGAGGGTCGCGGATCGCGGTCCCCGGATCAGG
>CAZXTO010000460.1:0-2727 GCA_964643675.1 uncultured Planctomycetales bacterium | reverse complement strand
TCCTGGTCGGAGGGGATTTATCCACAGAATCTTAGGAATGAGCCTGACACCGAGGACGTGCCGCACGACGACGTCCGCGACGTCGCCTGCGCTCCGCTTCCGGGCGGCGGCTTCGAACTCCTCGCGATCAGCAGCCAGGCCGCCCGCGTGCAACGATCGGTCGACGGCGGGCTGAGCTGGACCACCCTCTCGGGCGATGGCCTGGAGTTCCCGCAGGCGCTGCGCGTCGAGTACTGGCCCCACCCCACCGCGCCGCGCTTCCTGATCGGCACCCAGGCCGGAGTGTGGAGTTACTCTCCCGATACGGGAGTGGTCGCCCAGATGAACACTGGCCTCCCGGGGCCGCCTCCCACCGTCGTCGCCCTGGCGGCACCCCGCACCGGAGCAGGTGGACCGTTCCTCGCCGATGACGATGGCCAGGTCTGGAACTGGGACGAAGCGGCTGGCAGCTGGTCGGTCGTGCTCCAGACCGGGAACCCCGACCAGACGCCGCAGCTCGCCCTGTCGCCGAGCTTCGACCCGCTGTCATCCTCGCGAGTCGACCGCACGCTCGCCGCGGGAATCGCCGGCCAGCTCCTGATCAGCGAGGACGCCGGCCTCACCTGGACGCTGCACCCGCAGTTCACCGTCGTCGGCAAGCGCCACTTCAACTGGACCATCACCGGGCTGGCGCTGGCGCACGATTTTCCGTCCACCCAGAAGATGTACGTCGGCCGCGGTCGAGAGAACGCCGCCTCCGCGACCGGGCACGAGGGCGAGATCTGGACCAGCGATGCCACCGGCGCGTTCACGCGCACCTTGCATCTCGGCAGCAGGGTCCGCGCCCTGGAATCCCTGCCTCAGGGGCCGGTCGCTCCGCCGCTCGTCGCCGCCTGCTTCGAGGTCCACCCGATCGACAACGCCCAGGTCTCCCATATCGGCGTCTATCGCAGCTTCGGCGGCGGCCTGAGCTGGAGCGACGACGGCAATTGGCAGGACTTCATCCTCGAAGACCCGGTCGGCGCGACCGTCATCGAACGCTGGCACGGTTACTTCGGCCTCACCGCCTCGCCGGACTACGCCAAGGACGGGACCCTGTTCCTCGGCCGTCCCGAAGGCCTCTACCGCAGCCGTGATCAAGGCTACTCCTGGCGCCAGCTGAACCTGCGCTTCGAGAGCCAGGCCCGCGACCTGGGCACGGCGACCGACGCCAACGGCGACGTGATCGCCTTCGGTGCCCTCTACGGCTCCGGTGTGCTCAAGGCCAACCTCAGCGCCGGCACGACCGAGATCCTCGACACGGGTTCGGTGGTCTACCCCGACACCATCGCGGTGTCGCCGAGCTACGCCGAAGACGGCAGCCTGCTCCTGGTCGGCAGCAACGGCATGGTGATGTGGGTCGACCCCTCCAAGCCGCCAGTGAACCCCTTCCAAGCAACCGGCTGGCTGTTCCCCGCCACGAATTTCCACGGCTATGTCCGGACCGTCTGCATGTCGCCGCACTTCCACGGCAGCGGCACCGCCCCAGGCAAGGACGGCACCTTCTTCACCAGCAACGACCCCGTCGGCACCCGGCCGCAGAGGGTGCTGCGGTCGCTGGACGCCGGCCTCAGCCAGGCCGCGGTGAATCAACACGACAGCGGCGGCGAGGTCCCGCACCTGCCTTACCTGGAGATCGCCCCGACCTATGACGCCAGCACCGCGAACGGGCGGACCGACGTCTACGGTGCATCCAGCCGCTGGATCTACCGGCTCGACGACGACCTGTGGACCACGGTCTGGGAGTTCTCCAACAACAGCATCAGCGCCTTGGCGGTGGACCCTTCCTACTCCCGCCCAGGGAACCCGCGCCTGTTCGTCGGTTTACGCCAAGCCAACGCGGTGGCGATGGTGATCGATGACCCGGTCCAACCCACCATGACCCCGCTGTCCGCTGCCGGTCTCGAAGGCGAGATCCAGGACCTGGTCGCTCACCCCGACTTCGCCAACAAGCCGATCCTCTATGCGGCCACCTTCGGTGAGGGTGTCTGGAAGCTGAACCTGAACCAGACGCCGTTGCTGTGGAAGCGGGTCGGCAAGGACTTCCCGCCGTCCTGGTCGGAGCGCATCGCCTTGTCGCCGAACTTCGAAACCACTGGCCGCATCCTGGTCGCGGGCCAGCATGGTCTGGTGACCGGGAAGGACCAGCCGGATTGGGCCTGGCAGACGATCCCGTCAGCCTTGACCATCGACGACTTCGCCCCGCAGTGGACCACCTTCCAGCCGAACCACCCGCTGAATTCCCAGCCGGATCGTCCCTGGGTCTGGCCCGAAGTGGAGGGCATCGACCTCCGGCAGAGCTACGGCCCTGACCTCTCCATCGTCGGCAAGGGCGCACTGTACGCGGGGACCGACGGCGCCCGCGCCAGCTGGGAGGGGTACGCCGAGACCGTCGAGTTGAGGACCTTCAGCGGACCGGGGATGGGCTCGGTGGTCCTCGAGGCCTACGACTTCGTCTCCGGAGCCCTGCTCGGCTCCGCCAGCCTCGACCTCCGGGATTCCAGCGGCGCGACCGCCGTGCGTCTTCCTCTCACCCTGGACCGCCGCCGCGCCGTGACGGTCGAGGTGCGGGCTCAGCTCGATCCCGATGAGCACATCTTCCTGGACGCCCTGACGATCCAGTAAGAGGTGTCAGGCTCAGTCGTAAGATTTTGTGGATAACGCCCGTCCGACCAGCAGGCGCGCGATGCGCGCGCCTGCTGGTCGGAC
>CAZXTO010000459.1:0-2729 GCA_964643675.1 uncultured Planctomycetales bacterium | reverse complement strand
GGCGACGGTGGTGCCGAAGTAGCCGTAGGCGTCGATGCCGTCGACCTGGAACAGCAGCTGGCGGGTGGCGCCGGAGTAGACGTAGACCGCGCCCGCGGAGCGCAGGCCGTTGGGGTCGGCATCGTAGGCGCCGACGGCGAAGTCGCCGACGCCGTCGCCGTCGAGGTCGCCGAGGGCGGCGGCGGAGCGGCCGAAGCTGTCGCCGTCGGAGCCGTCGGTGACGGTGGCGACCACCGTTCCGCCGGCGCCGGAGAAGAGCGTCGCGGCGCTCGAGTAGGCGCCGACCAGCAGGTCGGAGACGCCGTCGTGGTCGAGGTCGCCGGTCGCGACCAGCGAGGAGCCTAGCCGCTGGCTGGGGCTGGTGCCGTCGATCTGCTGGATCAGGCTGCCGTCGGCGCCGGAGTGGACGTAGACCGAGCCGGCGTCGTAGAGGGCGCTGCCGAGCACGTCGCTCTCCATCGAGCCGATGGCGTAGTCGGGCACGCCGTCGGCGTCGAGGTCTCCGACCCCGGCCACCGAGCGGCCGAAGTGGTCGCGGCCCTTGAAGCCGTCGTGGCGGAACAGCATCTGGCCGTCGACACCGGAGTAGACCTTGGCGAGGCCGGTCGGGGTGCCGCTCGAAACCCAGGGAGAGAGCTCACCGCCGACGATCAGGTCGTCGTGGCCGTCGCCGTCGATGTCCTGGATGCCGGCCACCGCGCCGCCGAACCAGGAGTAGGGCGACGGGCCCTTGAAGGAGTCCAGCTCGCTGCCGTCGGCGCCCGAGTAGAGCAGCGCCTGGCCCGAGTGGAAGCCGTTGATCGAGGAGCGCGGGGCGCCGATCAGCAGGTCGGGGACCTGGTCACCGTTGGTGTCGCCGGCGTGGGCGACCGCGTCGCCGAAGGAGGCGAACCACTCGCGGCCCTCGAAGACGTGCAGGGTCGAGCCGTCGGCGCCGGACAGGACCTCGACGTAGCCGGCGAACAGGCGGCCGAAGGGCGAGGCGTCGGGCGCGCCGACCACCAGCTCCTGGATGCCGTCGCCGTTGAGGTCCGGCACCGAGGCGAGGGCGGAGCCGTAGTGTTCGCTGAAGCCGTCGCCGGTCGTCATCCACAGCATCTGGCCCAGGCCGCTGCTGTACACCCGCACCGATCCGCACTGGTAGCCCTTGCCGAGCGGGTCTTCGCCGGGCGCCCCGACCGCGAAGTCGCCCATGCCGTCGCCGTCGATGTCGCCGAGGCCGGCCAGGGCGTGGCCGAAGTTGCCGCGCCAGCCGCGCCCGTGGATGCGGCGGATCTCCTCGCCGCTGGCGCCGCTCATCACGACCACGATGCCGGCGTCGCGGCGGCCGAAGGGGTCCATGCGCGGGGCGCCGATCAGCAGGTCGACGACGCCGTCCTGGTCGAGGTCGTGCACCACCTCGACCACCGAGCCGAACAGGTCCGGCGGCGCCGGTGATTCGATCTCCTCGATCTCCTGGCCGGTCGCGCCGGAGACCACCCAGACCTTGTGCTGGCGCGAGCCGAACACGAAGTCGGGCACACCATCGCCGTCGAGGTCGCCGGGGCTGGCCAGGGCGACGCCGAGGTACTGCTGTTCGATCTCGCCTTCCCAGCGCTGCAGCACCGACCAGTCCCCGGTCACTTCTTGAGCCGGGAGCGGGGCGGAGGGGAGGGAGGCGAAGAGGAGGAGGGGAAGGTAGGGGGAAAGGAAAGAAGGATTCATCGACATGTGGTGGCACGCGACGGGAGGGGGCTCGCGATCGGAATCGCGAATTCGACTCTAACCGATCCGCGGGAGGAAGGCGGCGCGGCGGTTGCGATAGTCCAGGATCAGGCGGAAACGGCCCAGGAAGCCCCCTCCGATGGTCCCAGCGCTGCTGCGGCTGGCCAGCGGTCCGCTACGGGAGGCGGCGAAGGAGGCGCGCGGCCGCTCGAAGCGGCGCCCGGCGAGCTCGAACCAGTCGAGGCGGCCGGTGCGCAAGGACAGCTCGCCGGTCGCTCCGGCCACCCGCCGCGGCCAGGTGCGGCGGCCGTCGAGCAGCTCCTCGCGCCGTACGGTCGGCGAGTGGAAGGTGACGTTGTCGGCGGCGGCGCCGGTGTCGATCGCGAACCAGCCCTCGCGCCCTTCGTAACGGGCGCGGCACTGCGGGATGCCGTCGACCAGCCGGAGCCGCTCCCACTGCTCCACCTCGAGCGAGGAGTCCTCGGGGTCGTGCAGCGAGAGGGCCCCGGCGCCGAGGTCGAGCTCGACCAGCACGCCGTCGAAGAGGTCGTGGCCGAGGATGCCCAGCACCTCCACGCCGAGGTTCTGCGACAGCGCGTCCAGCTCGTGCTCGAGGAAGGCCGGGTCGGCCCAGCTGCCCGGCCCGAGGCTCAGCTCGCGCGCGTGCCAGACCCGGTTGCGCCGGGTGCGGCCGCTGATGTCCTGGCTGAGGCGCGGGCGACCAGGGCGCAGGTCCAAGGTGGCGAGCGCGTCCGGGTCGATCAGGTGGACGCTGGCGCCGGTGTCGAGGATGAAGGCGCCGGTCTCGACGCCGTCGATGCGCGGCCGCACCAGCAGGTGCCCGGTGGGAGCGAGGCTCACCTCCACCGCCGCCGGGAGCGCGGGGTCGAGCTCCGGCGAAGCGGGGGAACCGGGACCTCCGGCGTGCAACGGGCCGCACAGGAGTACGGTCAGGCAGAGCCGCGGTCTGAGGTGGCGGGTTCCGGGCATCTCCGCTGGTGCTCCGAGTCTGCCCGGAAAGCCGG
>CAZXTO010000458.1:0-2752 GCA_964643675.1 uncultured Planctomycetales bacterium | reverse complement strand
CATCGACCTGCGCCGCCTGCTCGGCCTGCTTGCGCGCGCTGGTGGCGCCGGCGGCGTCCTGCTTGGCCGCGTCGACCAGGGACTCGGCGAGGTCGCCGCGCTGGAACAGCTCGAAGCGGCGTTCCAGCTCGCGCTCCGCCAGCTGTTCCTGGACCTGGTACTCCTCCAGGTTGGCGCGGCTGGTGCGGGCCCGGACCAAGCGCATCTCCCGCTCCGCCTCGGCCACCCGGACCGCCGCCCGCGCCTGCTCCAGGGCCAGGGCGAAGGTCTCGGGGTCGAGCCGCAGCAGCTCGGCGCCCTCCTCCACCTTGCCGCCGCTCTCGAAGCGCTCCGAGCGCCACAGCACCCGGCCGCTCTGCTCGACCGCCAGCCGGGCCTGGCGCCAGGCGGCGGTCTCGCCGTAGGCGCGGGCCTCGAGCGGCCGGAGCTCGGCCGCCAGGGTGCGCAGGTGGACCGGAGCGGGGTCCGGAGCCGGCGCCAGCGGGCGCGGAGGATCGGGCCGGGTGGCATAGATGGCCGCCAGGGCCAGGCCGATCACGATCAGGACCAGGAAGAAGGAGAGGACCGGGGAAGCGCGTCGAGCCATGCGTCCGGGGAGGGGGCGGACCAGTTTCGGGCAGGGACCCGGGAGAGGAAGCGGGATTGTGCCGTCTTCCGCTACAATGCGCGGCCAATTTCGTTCCGCAACCGTGGCCAACAAGCACCAAGAGAACACCCCCATCCAGGTCGAGAGTACCGAGCTGGGCCCCTGCCACCACCGTCTCGCCGTCCAAGTGCCGGCCGACCGGGTCCGCCAGGAATTCGACCACGCCATCCAGGCCGCCTCGCGCGGCGTGAAGGTGCAAGGATTCCGCCCCGGCAAGGCTCCGGCCGACGTGCTGCGCAAGCTGCTCGGCGACGGCGTGAACGAGCAGGCGCGCGAGCACCTGTTCGAGCACATCATCCCCGAGGCGATCCACCAGGCCGGCCACAGCCCGCTGCGCCTGGTCGACTTCGATCCGGCCGAGATCGAGATCGACGAGGACAAGGAGCTGAGCTTCGAGTTCGAGCTCGAGTGCGCGCCCGCCATCGAGCTGCCCTCCTGGGACGAGATCGACGTGCTCACCGAGCCCACCGAGGCCACCGAGGAGCAGATCACCCAGGCCATCCAGGGCCTCGGCCGCGAGAACCCGAAGTTCGACGAGTCCGAGGCCGGCGGCCTCGACGAGGAGACGCTCGCGGAGTGCGACCTGCAGTTCCTGCGCGACGGCGAGGAGGGCCCGCAGGCCGAGGACCTCAAGCTGGGTCTGAGCGCCCCGCTCTACGGCGCTGAGCCCGAGGAGTTCGAGCAGGCCATGCGCGGGGTCGTCGCCGGCGACGAGCGCGAGGTGGCCATCACCTTCAACGAGGGCTTCGAGCGCAAGGACTGGGTCGGCTCGGCCGGGTCGGCCAAGGTCACGGTCAAGCGGCTGGTGACGCCGCGCCCCGCCACCCCCGAGGAGCTGGCCGAGGCCATGGGTCTCGAGGGCGGCACCGAGGAGCTGGAGAAGGAGGCCGCCAAGCAGATCAACGCCCAGAACGAGCAGGCTGAGAAGCAGCGCCAGGTCCAGGCCGCCTTCGACGCCATCCTCGAGGCCAAGCCCTTCGACCTGCCCAACCGCCTGGTCGAGGAGGAGGCCAAGGCGGCGGTCGAGGCCGAGATCAACAAGATGACCGAGAGCGGGGTCGAGGCCGAGGAGGCCGCCACCCAGGTCGGGACCATGGAGGAGGAGCTGCGCAAGGACGCCCTCAACCGCCTCCGCCACTACTTCCTGGTGCGCCGGATCGCGGCCGAGGAGAAGGTCCGGGTCACCGAGGGCGACATGGAGACCGCCTACCGCCAGATCGGCGCCCGCCACGGCGCCGACGCCAAGACCGTCAAGTCCTACTACGAAGAGCAGGGCATGGCCAACCAGCTCGGCGGCGAGATCCTCGAGGGCAAGGTGCGGGCCGAGGTGTCCCGCATCCTCGAGAAGAAGCGCGAAGCCGAAGTCGTTGAGTCCGGCGAAGCGGCCGAGTAGCCTCCGGCCAGCCATGAGCGAGAACGCACCGACCTCCTACGGATTCTCCGTCCCCTACGTCATCGAGAAGACCGGGCGCGGCGAGCGGGTCTACGACCTGTACTCGCGCCTGCTCGAGGACCGGATCATCTTCATCGGGACCGAGATCAACGACATGGTGGCCAACGTGGTGGTGGCCCAGCTGCTGTTCCTGCACAAGATGAACAAGTCGCAGGACGTGCAGATGTACATCAACTCCCCGGGCGGTTCGGTCACCGCCGGCCTGGCGATGTACGACACCATGCAGTACATCGACTGCGACGTCGCCACCTACTGCATCGGCCAGTGCGCCTCGATGGGCGCGGTGCTGCTGTCCGGCGGCACCAAGGGCAAGCGCTTCATCCTGCCCAACAGCCGGGTGATGATCCACCAGCCCTGGGGCGGCACCCAGGGCACCGCGGCCGACATGGAGATCCAGGTCAAGGAGATCCTGCACCTGAAGAAGCGCCTGAACGGCATCCTGGCCCACCACTCCGACAAGTCGGTCAAGGAGATCGAGAAGGCGACCGACCGCGACAACTTCCTCTCCGCCGAGGAGTCGGTCGAGTTCGGTCTGGTCGATCAGGTGATCGGCGGGGTCCATTAGCCCGACTTGAGCCCTTTTCTTCCCGCCCCGGGGTTGCGCGAGCGCCCCGGGGCGTGTGGTAGAATCCCCGTATGGCTCGAAGCAATGA
>CAZXTO010000457.1:0-2752 GCA_964643675.1 uncultured Planctomycetales bacterium | reverse complement strand
ACCACAGCAGCGGCGCCTGGAACTTGAAGCTCAGCAGGGGGCCGAGGGCGGCGCCCAGGCCGACCGCGAAGGCGGAGGACGCGCTGCGAGTCCGGCCGAGGAGCCGCAGCAGCAGGAGCGCCGCCGCCGCCACCGCCAGGTCGCCGGCGACGACGAGCAGGGTCGCCTCGCGCCAGAAGCCCTCCGTGTCGAGCGGGATCCGCAGCGCGGCGTCGAGCAGGCCCAACAGACCGGCCCCGGCCAAGGCATGGGCGAGGGCGGCGCGGTGGGAGGGAGGGGGCGGGCTCGCGTCGGACATCCGCGTCCATCCTAACCGGGCAGCGAGGCGGCTCCGGGAGGGGCCTCCGGGTCGCGGGAGGAGCACGCTGCCGGCGCAGCTCGCCCTTCCGTAGACTCGGGGCATGCGAATCCAGGTTCTCGCTGCCTGTCTGCTCCTCGGCGCCTGCGCGAAGGAGGAGCCCGTCGCCGTGGACGCCCCTGCTCCCGAGCGCAGCCTCAGCGCCGAGGAACTCGGCATGCCCATCTTCGCCGGCGCGGCCCACGCCGGCACCACCTGGACCGACGGCCCCGCCGGCCCGGAGGTCGAACAGCGCTACACCACCGACGCCGACTTCCCCGCGGTGGTGGAGGCCTACGACGCCGCCCTGCCCGCCGGCCCCTGGCAGCACCGCAAGGCGATGTCCCCGGCGCGCCAGGAGGCCGAGTACAGCCGCGAGATGGGCGGCATGCTGCACCGCGCGCTGATCCGCTCGGTCGACGGTCCGGTCGAGATCCGCCTGGCGATCGTGGCGCCGCCCGAACCGGAGCCGGAGTCGGAGCGGACCCCGGAGCGAGTGCCCGAGCAAGGGTGAACGGGCGGGGGCGGGTCCGAGCGTGAGCCCCCGCCGCTGGCGCGCGTCGGCTCAGCCCTTCTGCTTGGCCCACCAGGCCTCGAGCTTCTCGGCGAAGCCGTCGCCGTAGGCCTGGGCGACGAAGCCCGCGAACAGCTCCGCGCTGGGTTCGAAGCGGCCGATCGTGACCCAATTGGCCTGGTACTCGGCTTCCAGCAGCTCGAGCAGCTTCCGCAGCTCCTTCTTCTTCGCCTCGAGGCCGTAGACGGCGAAGCCGAAGGCGAGGTGGGCGAGCTCGTCCTGGAACACGGTCGCGCGATAGGTGTAGAGCTGGTCCAGGCTCGGCTTCGGCCGCTCCACCTGCGGCGGCTCGCTGCCGTAGGGCACGCCGCTCCAGTCGTAGCAGCGGATCGTGCCCTCCTCGGTGCTCAGGTACTCCCGCGCGCTGCGGCGCCACTCGCCGCGGTAGCTGTCGTAGACGAAGCCCTGCAGGTTCCAGTTGGCCCACACCTCGCCGAACTCGGCCTCCTCGACCGCGCAGGCGATGCCCTCGGACAGCCACAGCGGCAGCTGGCCGTAGCGCACCCGCAGCCACAGGTGGGCGGCGTGGTGGGCGATGGATTGCATCGGCCGGGTCTGCTCCTGGTCGCGGATGTCGTCCCAGCTCGCCGCCACCGGCAGGTGCGGCAGCAGGAAGCCGGTGTTCTCGCGCGCGGCCTCCAGGTAGCCGCCGACTCCCGGCGACGCGACGGCGATGCGGTCGCACAGCGCCTGGTAGGCGGCCTGCTCACGGACCACGAGCAGGGTCAGCGGCGGCGCGTCCTCCGGCCAGGACTTGCCGAGCGCCTTGTCGAGCCGGCCGAGCACGCTCTCGCAGCGGCGCAGCAGCGCGGCGGTGGCCTTGCGGGAGCCGTCGCTGGCGACCCGCAGGCGCTGGTCGCGGCTGGTCTGGACCTCGAGGCCGAGCTCGACGATCGCGTCCTCGACCGAAGCCAGCGCCGCCGCGCGCCGCGCGCGCGGTCCGCCGGCCAAGGAGACCGTGCCCCAGAAGGCGGCGACGTCGGTGCGCAGGCCGCCGCCGTAAGCGTCGACCAGGGCGGCCAGCTGTTGCTGCGGTTCGGGTTGCCAGTCCAGCTGCGGCTGGATCTCCTCCGGGCGCAACGCAGCCAACGCCTCGAGCAGGCCCGGCAGGCGCCGCGCCGGGTCCTTCAGCCAGTAGAGGCCGAGGCCGAAGCGGCCGTAGGCCTGCATCTGCTTGAAGGGCTCGTGGCGCCCGCCGAACAGCCGGTCGAGCACCGGCGCCATGCCGCTGTTCCAGAGATCGGAGCTGCGCTCGCGCCACTCCTGGTGATAGGTGTCGCTGAGCTGCTCCCAGCCGCGGTTGGAGTAGGCGTAGATCTCGCCGGCGATCTCGTCCTGCAGGCCGTAGCTGAGCGCTTCCGGCACCCAACCCGGCAGCGCGCCGTAGCGCCGCACCAGCTCCAGGTGGACCAAGTGGTGGACGAGCTGGATCTCCGGCCGCTTGACCAGGGCGGTGGTCTCGTCGTGCCGCACCACGCACAGCAGCGGGTTCCACAGCACCATCTGCGGCATGCCGCCCCATTGCTGGGTCCACTCGAGCAGCTCGGGGTGCTTCTCGCCGACCGTGGCGCTGATCAGGAGCTGGTCCTCGAGCGAGCTGACGAAGTTCAGCACCACCGGCGCCGGGGTGGCGGCCTCGGCGCCGTAGGCCGGTCCGCCGAGCACCTCGTCGAGGCGGGCGTAGCTGCGCTCGATCAGCGCCACCGCGGCCCGGGTCTCCTCGGTGCTCATGGTGCTGTAGAGCACCCAGCGACCGTCGAGAGCGGGGGTGCGCAGGAAGCGCGTCGGGAGCTCGGCGGCGAGCAGGTCGGCTTCGACCGCGCCGGCCGGGGCGGCGCCGG
>CAZXTO010000456.1:0-2763 GCA_964643675.1 uncultured Planctomycetales bacterium | reverse complement strand
CTGTACGCCGAGGTCTCGCGAAGCAGGCCGCCCGGAGGCTGGCCCGCATCACCCCCTTGGAGCCGTAGAAGGGCGAGGGGATTGGGGGGTGCTTGGTTCGTGGCGGTTGGGGTCGGCGTGCGGGCGGCGCGGGCCCAGGATGGCGTAGAGGGCGGGAAGCATGAGCAGGGGCAGCAGGGTGTCGGAGAGGGCACCGCCGACGACGACGGTGGCGAGGGGGCGCTGGACCTCGGCCCCGACGCCGGTGTTGAGGGCCATGGGGACGAAGCCGAGGCTGGCGACCAGGGCGGTCATGAGGACCGGGCGCAGGCGGAGGCGGGCGGCCTGCTCGATGGCCTCGTGGAGGGGGTGTTGGGCGGCGAGGCGGGCGCGGATGGTGGAGACCAGGACCAGGCCATTGAGCATGGCGACCCCCGAGAGGGCGACGAATCCGACGCCGGCGGAGATGGTGAAGGGCATGTCGCGGAGGGTCAGGGCGGCGACTCCGCCGAGGGCGGCGAAGGGAGCGCCGGTGAAGACGATCAGGGTGTCGAGCCAGGAGCGGGTGCTGGCGTAGAGGAGGAGGAGGATCAGGGCGAGGGCCAGGGGCACCACCAGGCCGAGGCGGGCGCGGGCGCGCAGCAGGTGCTCGAACTGGCCGCCGAATTCCAGGTGGTAGCCCTGCGGCAGGTCGAGCTCCTGGGCCAGGCGGCGCTCGGCTTCGGCGACGAAGCCGCCGAGGTCGCGGCCGACGACGTTGCACTGCACCACCAGCCGGCGCTGCTGCCACTCGCGCGAGATGGTGGAGGGGCCGACCTCGTCGTGGATCGTGGCCAGCGCCGACAGCGGCAGGCGGCGGCCGTCCAGGGCCGGGATCTGGATCTCGCCCAGCGCTAGAGGATCGCCGCGGAAGGCTTCGTCGAGCCGGACCACGAGGTCGAAGCGGCGCTCGCCCTCGAACACCTCGCCGACCCTCCAGCCGCCCAGGGCTTCGACCATCTCCAGCACGTGGCGGGCGCTGACGCCGTGGCGGGCGATCGCCTCCTGGTCGACCTGGACCCGCAGGATCGGCTGGCCGGTGACCTGCTCGCTGTAAGGATCGGCGCAGCCGGGGATGCTGGCCAGGACCGCCTCGACCTCGGCCGCCAGCTCGACCAGGCGATCGAGGTCGTCGCCGAAGATCTTGACCCCCAGGTCGGAGCGGATCCCCGCCACCATCTCGTTGATGCGCATCTCGATCGGCTGGGTGAAGATCAGGCGCATGCCCGGCATGCCGGAGAGATCCTCGCGCAGGCGCTCGACCAGCTCCGCCTGGCTGGCGGCGCGGGTCCACCGCTCCCGCGGTCGCAGGGTCAGGAAGACGTCGCTGAGCTCGACGCCCATCGGATCGGTCGCGACCTCGGCGGTCCCGGTGCGGACCCAGACCTGCTCGACCTCGTCGGGGAAGGCCTCCAGGATGGTCTGCTCGAGGCGACCGCCGTAGCGCACCGACTCCTCCAGCGAGACGCCGGTGAGCCGCACGGTGTTGATGACCACGCTGCCTTCCGACAGGCGCGGGATGAACTCCGAGCCGAGGCGTGAACCGAGCAGCACCCCCACCACCATGAGCACGACCGCGAGCCCGAGGAAGGCATGGCGCGCGCGAATCGCCAGCCGCAGCAGCGGGCGGTAGAGCCAGGAGGCGGCGCGCACCAGCAGCGGCTCGCGCTGCGGCAGGCGCCGCGGCAGCAGGAAGCTCGCCAGCACCGGCATCAGCGTCACCGAGAGCACCAGCGAGCCGAGCAGGGCGAACACCACGGTCAGGGCCATCGGCCGGAACAGCTGGCCCTCGGTGCCCTCGAGGGTCAGGATCGGCAGGTAGACGATCATGATGATCAGCTCGCCGAACAGCGTGGGGCGCCGCACCTCGATGGTGGCCTCGGCCACCGCCTCCCGGCGGCTGGCGCCCGGCCCGGCCGCGGCCAGCTTGCGCACCGCGTTCTCGACCACGATCACCGAGCTGTCGACGATCAGGCCGAAGTCGATCGCCCCCAGGCTCATCAGGCTGGCGGCGATGCCGAAGCGCAGCATGCCGGAGAAGGCGAACATCATCGACAACGGGATCGCCGCCGCCACGATCAAGCCGGCGCGCAGGCTGCCGAGGAAGGCGAACAGCACCGCCACCACCAACAGCGCGCCTTCGTAGAGGTTGAGCTTGACGGTCCGCAACACGTCGTCGACCAGGGTGGTGCGGTCATAGACGGTGAGCAGCTCGACCTCGGCCGGCAGGGAGGCCGCGATCTCCTCCAGCCGCTCGCGCAGGCGGACGGACATCTCGCGGCTGTTCTCCCCCTGGAGCATGAAGGCCAGCCCCAGCACAACCTCACCCCGACCGGCGGCGGTGACCGCCCCGCGACGGATCTCGTGGCCGATCTTCACCTCGGCCAGGTCGCGCACCCGCACCGGCGCGCCGTCATGGGCGGCGACGACGATGCCCTCGATTTCCTCCAGGCTGCGGGTCAAGCCGACGCCGCGCACCAAGCGCAATTCGCCGCCGCTCGACATCACGCCGCCGCCGACATTCAGGTTGTTGTCCCGCAGGGCGCCAGCCAGCTCGTCCAGGTTAAGGCCGAACTTGATCAGCCGCGCCGGGTCGACCACCACCTGGTACTGGCGCTTTTCCCCGCCCCAGGTGTTGACCTCGGCGACCCCAGGCACCGAGCGCAAGCGCGGCTTCACCTCCCAGTCGTGCAGCGTCGTCAGCTGCTCCAGGCCGAGGCTCTCGCTGCGCAGGATGTAATGGAA
>CAZXTO010000455.1:0-2781 GCA_964643675.1 uncultured Planctomycetales bacterium | reverse complement strand
GATCATCTCGGCCTCGGCGGTGCACACGATCAAGGAGCACGGCCCCGACCGGATCGCCGGCTTCTCGCCGATCCCGGCCATGTCGATGATCAGCTACGCCTCCGGCGCGCGCATGCTGCAGCTGATGGGCGGCATGGCGCTGTCCTTCTACGACTGGTACTGCGACCTGCCGAGCGCCTCGCCCGAGACCTGGGGCGAGCAGACCGACGTCAACGAGTCGGCCGACTGGTACCACGCCAAGATGCTCGCGGTCATGGGCAGCAACCTGAACATGACCCGGACCCCGGACGTGCACTTCGCGGCCGAGGCGCGCCACAACGGCTCGAAGATGTACGTCTTCGCGCCCGACTTCAACCAGGTCGCCAAGTACGCCGACGAGTGGATCCCGCTCAACGCCGGCCAGGACGGCGCCTGGTGGATGGCGGTCAACCACGTCATCCTCAAGGAGTTCCACCACGAGAAGCAGACCCCGTACTTCCTTGACTACGCCAAGAAGTACACCGACTCGGGCTTCCTGGTCGAGCTCAAGGAGGGCGAGGGCGGCGCCTGGGAGGCCGGCCAGATGCTGCGCGCCGGCCGCCTCGAGGCCTACGCCGACGAGGAGCACGGCGAGTGGAAGTTCCTGCAGTGGGACCAGGGCGAGCAGAAGCCCAAGATGCCGATGGGCGCCTCCGGCCACCGCTGGGGCGAGAAGGGCAAGTGGAACCTGCTGCCCCAGGACGGCAAGGACGGCAGCCCGATCGAGCCGACCCTGAGCTTCCTCGACAGCAACGAGGGCGTGGTCGAGGTGCGGCTGGACGACTTCGCCGAGGGCGAGTCGGTGCAGCGGGGCGTCCCGGTGCGCAAGGTCCAGACCGCCGACGGCGAGGTCACCGTGGCCACCGTCTACGACCTGCTGATGGCGCAGTACGGGGTCGACCGCGGCCTCGGCGGCCAGTACCCGGCCGACTACGACCAGGACGGCGCCTACACCCCGGCCTGGGCCGAGCGCTTCACCGGCATGGACCGGCGCACGCTGATCAAGTTCGCCCGCGAGTGGGCCAGCACCGCCGAGCACACCGGCGGCAAGTGCACCGTGATCATCGGCGCCGGCATCAACCACTGGTACCACGCCAACCTGATGTACCGGGCGGCGATCCACGCCCTGATGTTCTGCGGCTGCGTCGGCGTCAACGGCGGCGGCATGGCGCACTACGTCGGCCAGGAGAAGCTGGCGCCGGGCGAGCCCTGGGGCAACATCGCCTTCGCCAAGGACTGGTACCCGGCCTCGCGGATGCAGAACGCGCCCAGCTGGCACTACGTCAACACCGACCAGTGGCGCTACGAGCGCAGCTTCCGCGACTACCACACGGTGCCGCCGAACCAGCCCGAGAACAGCCTGGCCCAGGGCCACACGATCGACGCCAACGTGCGCGCGGTCAAGAACGGCTGGCTGCCCTTCTACCCGCAGTTCGACCGCAGCCCGCTGCAGATCGCCAAGGAGGCCGAGGCCGCCGGGGCGGACGACGAGCAGGCCATCGTCGACTGGACGGTGCGACAGCTCAAGGAGCGCAAGCTCAAGTTCGCGATCGAGAAGCCGGACCACGAGGAGAACTGGCCGCGGCTGTGGTTCATCTGGCGCGGCAACGCCCTGATGAGCTCGGCCAAGGGCCACGAGTACTTCCTCGACCACTACCTCGGCACCCACAACAACAAGATCGCCGAGGAGCTGGCCAAGGGCCAGGCCAAGGCGGTCGAGTTCCTGGAGAAGGCGCCGTCCGGGAAGATGGACCTGGTCGTCGACCTCAACTTCCGGATGGACACGTCGGCGCTCTACTCCGACATCGTGCTGCCGGCGGCGACCTGGTACGAGAAGGACGACCTCAACTCGACCGACATGCACACCTTCATTCACCCGCTGAGTGAGGCCGTGCCGCCGTGCTGGGAGTCGAAGTCGGACTGGGACATCTTCGGCGAGATCGCCAAGAGCTTCTCGAGCCTGGCCGCCAAGCACTTCCCGGACAAGGTCAAGGACGTGGTGGCGGTGCCGCTGGCGCACGACACCCCGGCCGAGATCGCCCAGACCGAGATGCTGGACTGGGACAAGGGCGAGGTCGAGGCGATCCCGGGCAAGACCATGCCGGGGCTGAAGGTGGTGGAGCGCGACTACGCCAACCTCTACCAGCAGTACATCAGCTTCGGCCGCAAGGCCCGCGACGGCGGCCTGGGCGCCCACGGCACCCACTACGCCATCGACGACTTCTACGACAAGATGCTGGAGGAGGGGCCGACCCAGTGCTGGGACGGCCAGAGCTACCCCTCGCTGCGCTTCGGCCGCGAGGTGGCCGACACCATCCTCAACCTGGCCTCGGTCACCAACGGCGAGCTCGCCTACCGGTCCTACAAGGGCATGGAGGAGAAGACCGGCCTGGTGCTGGCCGACCTGGCCGAGAAGTCGCGCTCGGTGCGGATGGACCTCAAGGACCTGCAGTCGCAGCCGCGCCGGCTCCACAACAGCCCGATGTGGTCGGCCCTGATCGAGGACGGCCGCACCTACGCGCCCTTCACCTACAACGTCGAGCGGATGGTGCCGTGGCGGACCCTGACCGGCCGCCAGCACTTCTACCTCGACCACCCCGGCTACATCCAGTTCGGCGAGCACCTGCCGACCTACAAGCCGAAGCCGGCGCCGGCGGACTACTCCGACCTGCGCTTCAGCGAGGAGGCCGGGCCGACCCTGCGGCTCAACTACCTGACGCCGCACGGCAAGTGGCACATCCACTCGACCTACGGCGACAACCA
>CAZXTO010000454.1:0-2816 GCA_964643675.1 uncultured Planctomycetales bacterium | reverse complement strand
CGGCTTCGGCGCCAACGAGACGCTCAAGGTCGGCCTGGTCGGCTGCGGCGGCCGCGGCGGCGGCGCGGCGGTCAACGCCCTGCGCGCCGACCCCAACACCGAGCTGGTCGCGCTCGGCGACAGCTTCGCCGACCACCTCGAGGGCAAGCTGAAGAACCTGCAGAACGTCGAGGACATCGGCGACCGCGTGAAGGTCGCCGACGACCACAAGTTCGTCGGCTTCGACTCCTACAAGGGCGTGATCGACGCCTGCGACGTGGTGATCCTCGCCACCTCGCCGCACTTCCGCCCGCTGCACATGGAGTACGCGGTGAAGAAGGGCGTGCACATGTTCGTCGAGAAGCCGGTCGCGGTCGACGCCAAGGGCGTCAAGCGGGTGCTCGAGGCCTGCCGCGTCGCCAAGGAGAAGGGTCTGTCGGTCGTGTCCGGCCTGTGCTACCGCTACCAGTTCGCCAAGCAGGCCACCTTCGAGCGGCTGCACGACGGCGCCATCGGCGACATCACCGCGCTCGAGTGCACCTACAACACCGGCACGCTGTGGCACCGCGGCACCCGCAAGGAGCACCCGGAGTGGAGCGAGATGGAGTACCAGATGCGCAACTGGCTGTACTTCACCTGGCTCAGCGGCGACCACATCGCCGAGCAGCACATCCACAGCCTCGACAAGGTCATGTGGGCCATGGGCGACGTGGCGCCGGCCAAGATCACCGCCAGCGGCGGCCGCATCCAGCGCACCGGCGACAAGTGGGGCCACGTCTACGACCACTTCAACACCGTGTTCGAGTGGGACAGCGGCGTGAAGGCCTTCAGCTCCTGCCGCCAGATGGCGGGTTGCTCGAGCAACGTCTCCGACTTCGCCTACGGCACCAAGGGCGTGGCCTCGCTGCAGAACCACCGCATCAGCGGCGAGAACAAGTGGCGCTACCGCGGCGACGGTCCGGACGACATGTACCAGAACGAGCACGACGCGCTGTTCCGCGCGATCCGCGCCGGCGAGACGATCCACCGCGACGGCGACTACATGTGCAAGAGCACCATGCTCGCGATCGCCGGCCGCATGGCCGCCTACACCGGCCAGACCATCACCTGGGAGCAGGCGATGAACTCCGAGCTCGACCTGAGCCCGCCCGCCTACGACTGGATCGAGCTGGACGAGGTGCCGGTCGCGATCCCCGGCGTGACGAAGTTCGTCTGAGGCGGTCTAGCCGCTCCGACCCAGCAGCTCGCGTAGCTCCTCCATCGAGGGCAGCGCGCCGTCGAAGGCGTACTCCGCCAGATGCTCCGGGTAGCGCAGGTCGCGCACCGGGACGCCCACCGCCTGCTGGAGCAGGGTGGCGGTGTCGAAGGGGAACTCCGGCAGCGCGACCAGGCTCTCGCGCTCCACCCGGTACGGCATGCTCATGCCCGGCCGGTAGACCTCGCGGGTGGCGCTGTGGAAGGCGAGGTCGCCGGCGATGCCGACCAGGCGCTGGCGGCCGAGCAGACCGCCCAGGCTGTCGTGGAATTCCGCGGCGTAGTGGAACACCGGCGGTTCGTCCTTTTCGGTCTCGCGCTGCAGGCTGACCTCGATCGGTCCGCCCCACAGGTCGAGCCGCGAGAAGTGCGGCAGATAGGGCGGCACGCGGTTGCCCGCGCGCGGCTCCCACCGCACCACCAGCCGCTGCCCCTCGAGGTCGTATTCGTGCGGCACGCCGGCCTGCAGGGCCCAGCGGAAGAAGCGCGCGAGATCGGGCAGCTCCAGCTCGAGGATCGAGCGGTTCCAGCTGCCGACGGGATCGCCGTCCCAGGCGGAGACCTCGATGGCCCCGGTCCCGCGCAGGAAGCGGCGGAAGAAGGCCTGGGCGGTGGCGGAGTGCCGCTCCCAGGCGAGGACCTCGAGGCCGCGGCCGGTCACGACCTCCCACTCCCCGTCCTCGACCCGGTGCACCCACGAAGCGGACTCGCGGAAGTTGGGCGCCGGAAGCTCCTCGAGGAAGCCGCTCTGGCGCAGCCGCGCCGGACCCTCCTCGCCGTGCAGGTCCTCCATCAGGCGCAGGCAGTAGGCCTCGACCTCCGGCTGGTGGGCGGCCACGTCGGCGGTGGAGCTGGTCGAGCTCCAGACGTAGGCCTCGGGCTCGCGCGCCAGGCAGGCGGGCAAGGCGTCTTCGTACAGGTCGAGCAGCTCGGCCGCGCTCGCCGGCACCGGCTGCGGCACCACCCGCGGCGGGCGGTAGGAAGCCTCTGCCGGGTCTTGGCCGGAGGCGGCCAGGGCCGTCGCACAGACGAGCCCCAAGATCCAAAGGAGGGAAACGCGCATCAAACTGGCCCAGGGGGTGGCCGGAGGGTGATCCGGCTGCGCCTCAGAGGTACAGCCAGAGGAAGACGAGCGGGATCACGACTCCCGCGCTCACCCACCACTTGCCGCGGCCGGCCAAACCCGTCTTCCCTTTCAGGAAGATCGCGCCGGAGACCGCCAGGAAAGCCAAGGCCACCGCGAAGGCGTCGGCCACCCAGGTCCACCACTTCTTGGGCGTGTTCAGGTGCAGGAAATTCGACTCGTAGAAAACGCTGCGCCGCTCGGAGACTTCGCGAACCACGCGACCGCTCGAATAGGTGACGGTGTAGTTGGCGTCCGGCGTGAAGATCTGCAGCGTGTCCGGGTCGGCCTTGAAGGTGGACTTGTACTCCTCCGGGTTGCCGGTCGCGCGCAGGATCGCGGCGGCCGAGAGCTCCGCCGCGCCCTCCACCTGGTAGGCCGTCCGCTCGACGACGAAATTCGGATTCCAATCCGCGTTGTGGTTCACGGCGATGCCGGACAGCGCGTAGATCAGCGTCAG
>CAZXTO010000453.1:0-2824 GCA_964643675.1 uncultured Planctomycetales bacterium | reverse complement strand
GACCCCGAAACAATCAATGTCTGACCCCGAATTAGCGGGACAGCTTCGCGCGCTCGAGGTCGGCGGCGATGGCTCCTTCCAGCGCGGTGTCGGCGGCTTCCTCGAGCAGCTTGGCGAGCGCCTTGCGAGCCTTGTCGGCCTTGCCGCTGCGGGCGAGCTCGTTGGCGGCCAGGCGCTTCTTGTCGAGCGCCATCACGGCCTTGAGCTCCTTGTCGCTGACCCACAGGTAGCGCTGGTCGACGAAGCCCTTCTCATAGGGAGTGCCCTTGAAGGCCTTGGCCTGCATGGCGAGGAGCTCCGCCGCTTCGAAGTAGCGGGCTTCGCCGGCCAGGGCCAGGGCCCGCTCCAGCCGCCGGTTGACGCTCTCCTCGAGTTCGGTCAGGAAGCGCTCAGCCTCGGCGGGGGAGTCCTTCCTGGCCCGCTCGGCCAGCTTGATCGCGTCCTTCAGCTTGCCGGCGCGCGCCTTGGCCGCCGCCTTCTCCAGCGCCGGCCCGACCGCGCCCGGCTCCCAGGCCGGACTGGCGTCGCTGGCCTCGGCCAACAGCTTGGGCAGCATGCGCACCCAGCCGTTCCCGTGGGGCATCCCCTCCCACACGATCTCGCCCTTGTGATCGACCAGGAAGGCCTGCGGGATGCCCTTCACCCCATAGGCCGCGGCGCTCGAAGCCCCCGTGGCGATCGGGTAGGGCATCGGCGTGTGCTCCATGAAGCGCTCGATCAGGCTGTTGCCTTCGTCGGTCAGCGCCAGCATCACCAGGCCCTGGGACTCGAACTCCTCGAACACCTCAACGAGGTGGGGGATCGAGCTCTTGCAGGGCGGTCACCAGGTGGCCCAATACTCGAGGAAGACCACGCGGCCGCGCAGGTCCTCGAGCGAGGTGCCAGGCGGATCGTTGAGCCAGTCGCGGGCCTCGATCTCCGGCGCCCAGGATCCGACCGGCGCCGGAGTCTGAGCCGCCGCGACGGCCGGCAATGCCGCGAGGGCAGCAGCAGAAAGGAACAGGACAGCGTTCATGACCCCTCCAAGATAGCCGAGGCCCAATTCGGGGTCAGACTTTCATTCGGGGTCAGACATCGATTTCCTGGGGCCAGCCCCGCCGCGAGGTGCATCCGGCAATAAATAGACGTCTGACCCCGAATACCAGCATTCGAAACGAACAAGCGTCCCCGCTAGACTCCCTCCGTGGCTCTCAAGGAAATCCGCTGCGAACTCTCCTGGTCCTCCAGCCGGGCCAAGGAGTTCCTGCGCTGCAAGCGCGAGTACTGGTATGGCCGCTATGCCTCCTGGGGCTGGTGGAAGGAGGAGCCGCGCGGCCAGAAGTTCGAGATCATGGTCCACAAGACCCTGAGCTCGCTGCCCGCCTTCGCCGGCGACTGCATGCACCGCGCGATCGAGCGCTGGTTCCAGCTCAAGCGCGCCGGCAGCAGCATGAACGCCCAGGAGCTCTACGAGGAGGCCCGCGAGCTGTTCCGCGAAGGCTGGCGGCAGTCCAGCGGCGACGGCTGGCGCGCCCGGCCCAACAAGTCGACCCACCTCGAGGAGCACCACTACGGCCGCGAGCTGCCGCCCGACCGGCTCGAGGCGGTCCGCGCCCACCTCGAGCGCTGCGCCAAGAACTTCTGCGAGATGCCGGCGCTCGAGCCGGTCCGCGCCGCCCACCCCGACTCCTGGCGCGCGCTCGAATCGCTCGACACCTACCTCTTCCTCGGCACCAAGGTCTACGCCGTGCCCGACTTCGGCTACGAGCAGGGCGAGACCGTCCACATCTGGGACTGGAAGACCGGCAAGCCGCGCGAGGAGGACCACTTCCAACTCCTGACCTACGGCCTCTACGCCTGCGAGAAGTGGGGCTCCGACCCGGACGACATCCGCCTCTACGCGGCCTACATCGGCACCGGCGAGGTCCAGCAGGTCCCGGTCAGCATCGAAGCGCTCAGCCAGGCCCAGGACCGCATGTCCGAGAGCGTGCGCGAGATGATGGAGGTCCACTACGACCCGGACGTGGACCCGGTCCAGATGGAGAATTGGCAGGCAACCGGTGCCCCGGATGCCTGCCGTTTCTGCCGCTTCCGCGGCATCTGCGATTCGGCGCCGCGCTAGCCGATCACCGCGGCCACGCCGTTGCTGAAGCTCAGCGAGCCCATGTCGAAGGCGTGCAGCCAGACCGAGATGCCGGTGGTGCCGGGCGGCACCGGCGCGGCCAGGCTGGCGTCGCCGTTGGCGTCGGCGATCATCGCCGGCAGCTCGACGTAGGGCGGACTCAGCAAGAGGTCGCCGAAGGCGGTCGTGATCGGGCCGCCGCCGGCCATCGAGTAGCCGTGGCGCACCAAGCCGGCCGGCGTCGCGCCCGAGACCGAGATGGTGGTGATGCCACCCGCGACCAGACCGCTGACGCTCAGCTGCGGGCCGGTCGGACCGCTGATCTCGACCACGCCGTAGTAGCCGAAGCTCCAGCCGGCGCTGGCGGCGTTGAACATGTCGTTCCACTGGCCGGGGTACCACGGGCTGCCGATGCCGTAGATGTGGGTGTAGTCCTCGTTGCCGCCGTTGTTGTCCGGCTGTCCCGGCGCCCAGTTGGTGTAGGTCGAGGTGGCGCCGCTGCTCCACACGAAGGCCCCGGTGCTGTCGCGGTGGTAGCCGATCCACAGATCGCGCCCCTGGCCGCCCCAGCCGCCGAAGGTGTTGTAGATCCAGTCGTTCTCGGCCTGGTCCTCGACCGTCGCCAGGTGGCCGCCGTACGAGACCGCGGCGGCCTCGGCGGTGGTCCAGTCGGTCGACTCGAGCAGGTGGTAGGTGTGGCCGTTGGCCGGGTTGACCTCGGTG
>CAZXTO010000452.1:0-2841 GCA_964643675.1 uncultured Planctomycetales bacterium | reverse complement strand
AGCGCGGGGAAATCGATGTCTGACCCCGAATTAATCGACGTCTGACCCCGAATTCGCGAGGTAGCGCCTGCCGTCGTGAACGAACTTCACGATCGGGCGCTCGAGGTCGTGGTACAGCAGGTTCCACCAGCCCTGCTCGGCGGCGCGCGGGATCCAATCGCTGCGCACCTGCCAGGAGCGCTCGGCGTTCATGTCGTAGGCCATGATGAAGGGCAGGTGGACGTGGTTGGCGGTCGGCACCACGTCGGCCCAGAAGCAGGCGGTCTCGCCGCCGTCCTCCAGGATCACCAGCGAGACGCCGTCGCTGTGGCCCCCGAGCTCGACCATGCGCAGGCCGGGCAGGATCTCGCGCTCGCCCTGGAAGGTCTGCAGCAGGCCGGCCTCGACCACCGGCTGCAGGTCGGCGCGGCGGTAGCTGGCCTTGCGCAGGTGGTCGGGGTCGAGCGCGGCGCGCTTCTCCGACTCCGGCATCCAGTGCGCGGCGTTGGGGAACAGCGGCGCGCCGTCCTGGCCGCAGACCGCGCCGATGTGGTCCCAGTGCCCGTGCGACATCAGGCAGTGCGTGAGCTGCTCCGGGTCGAGCTCCTGGGCCCGCAGCGCGGCCGCCACCCCTCCGCCCGGGTGCTCGATGTGGAACATGGCCCGCTCCTTCTCACTCCAGCGCTGGCCGATGCCGGGCTCGATCAGGACCCGGTGTACCCCGTCCTCGAGCAGGAAGGGGTTGGTCGCCAGCGGCACGGTGTGGTCCTCGTTGACCGGCGTCAGCCGCTCCCACAGCACCCGCGGCACCACCCCGAACATGGCGCCGCCGTCGAGGGCGAAGACCCCGTCGCGCAGCGCCGTGACCCGCCAGCGGCCGATCCGGAGCTGCCGCCGCCCGCCGCCGGCGCTCATCGGCCGCCGAACTGCCGCAGCAGGTCGCGCGAGATGATCAGCTTCTGCATCTCGCTGGTGCCCTCGCCGATCGTGTTCAGCTTCGAGTCGCGGTACATGCGCTCGACCGGGTACTCGCGCGAGTAGCCGTTGCCGCCGAAGATCTGGATCGCCTCGTAGGTGGCGCGCACGCTCACCTCCGACGCGAAGTACTTGGCCATCGCCGCCGCCACCCCGTACTCGCGGCCGGCGTCCTTGAGCCGCGCCGCGTGGTAGACCAGGTGCCGCGCGGCGGTGATCTCGGTGCGCAGGTCCGCCAGCTTGAAGGCCACCGCCTGGTGCTTGGCGATCGGCTTGCCGAACTGCTCGCGCTCGGTGGCGTACTGCAGCGCCTGGTCGAGCGCGCCCTGAGCGATGCCCAGCGACAGCGATCCGATCGAGATGCGCCCGCCCTCGAGGGTCTTCATGAAGGTGGCGAAGCCGGTCTCGGGCGTGCCGAGCAGGTTCTCGGCCGGCACCTTGCAGTCCTGGAACACCAGGTTGGTCCAGTCGGAGCCGCGCATGCCGAGCTTGATCTCGCCCTTCTCGACCTGGAAGCCCTCGGCGTCGCGATCCACCACCAGCGCGACGATGCCCTTCGGCCCCTTCGCCTTGTCGGTCTGGGCGGTGATCACGAAGGGCTTGGCGTAGCTGCCGTTGGTGATGAAGCACTTGGAGCCGTTGACCAGGTAGTGGTCGCCGTCGAGCACCGCGGTGGTCTGGGTGCCGCCCGAGTCGGAGCCGGCGTTCGGCTCGGTCAGGCCGTAGGCGCCCATGTAATCGCCGGCGCACAGCCCGGGCAGGTAGCGCTCCTTGAGCGCCTCGCTGCCGAAGGCGTAGATCGGCCAGGTGCCCAGCGACACGTGCGCCGCGTAGCTCAGGCCGGTGCTGCCGCAGACGCGCGAGATCTCCTCCACCGCGATGATGTAGGACAGGTTGTCCAGGCCGGCGCCGTTCCACTTCTCCTCGAAGGGCAGGCCGGGCAGGCCGAGCTCGCACATCTGCTTCCAGACGTCCATCTGGAACGCGCAGTTCTCGTCCGCCTCGCGGGCCACGGGGGCGACCACCTCGTTGGCGAAGCGCTGCACCGTCTCGCGGATCATCAGCTGCTCGTCGGTGAGGTCGAAGTTGGTGACGGGGTGGTCCATCTCTAGGGCGGTGCTCATCGTTGCTCGGGGACGTTTTGTTCGATGAAGTCGGCGATCTCGGCGGTCGAGGTGCCGGGACCGAAGATGCGGGCGAAACCGTCGCCGCGCAAGGAGGCGGCGTCCTCTTCGGGGATGATGCCGCCGCCGACCAACAGGACCTGATCCAGGCCGCGCTCGCGCAGCAGGCGGTGGACCCGGGGCAGCAGCTCCATGTGGGAGCCGGACAGGATCGACAGGCCGACGACGTCGACGTCCTCCTGCTCGGCGGCGTCGACGATCTGATCGGGGGTGCGGTGGAGGCCGGTGTAGATCACCTCCATGCCGCGGTCGCGCAGGGCCGCGGCCACCACCTTGGCGCCGCGGTCGTGCCCGTCGAGGCCGGGCTTGCCGACCAGCACGCGGATCTTTCGAGTCGTCATTGGATTGGCTCCTGGATGCGGCGCAGCACGGTCTCGGCGAGCCGCATGGCGGTGGAATCGGGGCGCTCGCCGGCCTCGAGGGCCTCGCGGGCGCGGTCCTGCAGGCCGTCCTCCTCCCAGAGGCGCACCCGCAGGCTCTCGGTGAAGACGCGCCGGACGCGCGCCAGGTCGCGGGCGCGGCGGCGGCGCTCCAAGCGGCCGTCCTGCCGGTCCTGTTCGCGGCGCCGCTCGACGGCTGCGGCGAGCTCGGCGACCCCCTGGTCCTGCCGCGCCACGCACCGCAGCACCGGCGGGCGCGGCGCCTCGGGACCGCGCAGGTCGAGGGTCTGCTCGATCTCGTTGGCCAGGCGCTCGGCGCCGGG
>CAZXTO010000451.1:0-2845 GCA_964643675.1 uncultured Planctomycetales bacterium | reverse complement strand
GTCGTCTCGTTGGGGAAGATGTCCTGCAGCACGAGGAACTCGACGTCATTGAGCCCTTCCTCGAGCCGGCTGACGTTGGGCTCGGAGAGGACGATGTCCTCCCCCATGACGAACATGCCGCGGATCTGCTTCCCGGCCTCCTTCATCATCTCGTTCAGGTTCAGGCCGGGATTCGGGCAGAGGTCCACGCCCCAGGCGCCCTCGTACTTGGCCAGAACCTCGGGGTCGTCGACCCGCTGGTAGCCCGGGTAGAAGATGGGCGTGGCCCCGGTGTCGTTGGCGCCCTGGACGTTGTTCTGGCCCCGCAGGGGGTTCAGCCCGGCCGAGGCCTTGCCCAGGTGGCCGGTCATCAGCACCAGGTTGGAGAGGGCGTAGACGTTGTCGGTGCCGTGGGTGTGCTCGGTGATGCCGAGGGTGTAGTAGATGCCCGCCTTGGGCGTGCTGGCGTACTCGCGCGCGGTGGCGCGGATGTCGTCCGCCGGCACGCCGGTGACCTGCTCGGCCTCCTCCGGCGTGTAGCGCGCCACCGTCTCGCGCACCGCGGCGAAGTTCTCGGTGTTGGCGGCGACGAAGTCCTCGTCGACCAGGCCCTCGTGCACGATCACGTGCGCCATCGCGTTGAGCAGCCAGACGTCGGTGCCCGGGCGCAGCTTCAGGTGGCGGTCGGCGATCGTGGTCATCCAGATCGCGCGCGGGTCGGCCACCACCAGCTTGGCGCCGCGGCGCTTGGCCCGCTTCATCTCCATGGCGATGATCGGGTGCGCCTCGGTGGTGTTGCTGCCGGTGACGAAGAGGAAGTCGGCGTCGCGGATCTCGCCGATCGAATTCGTCATCGCGCCGGCGCCGAAGGTCGTGACCAGACCGGCCACGGTGGGGGCGTGTCAGGTCGCCGCGCACTGGTGCACGTTGTTGGTGTCGAACACCGCGCGCGCCAGCTTCTGCACCAGGTAGTTCTCCTCGCCGGTGCAGCGCGAGCTCGAGACGAAGCCGAGCGCGTCGCGGCCGTGGCGTTCGGCGACGCCGCGCAGGCCGTCGGCGGCGCGCTGGAGGGCTTCTTCCCACGACGCTTCCCGCAACTCCCCGTCCTCCCCGCGCACCAGCGGCGCCGTCAGCCGGTCCGGGTGGCCGATGAAGTCGTAGGCGAACCTCCCCTTGACGCACAAATTGCCGTCGTTGGTGGTCGTGCCCGCCGGCGGGCTGGTGACCTTCACCACCTGGTTGGCGGCGCGGTCGACGTTCAGGTCCATCTGGCAGCCGACGCCGCAGTAGTTGCAGGTGGTGCGCACCCGCTCCAGCGCGGCCTCGGCCGGCGCGCCGGCGGTCCGCGGCATTTTCTCGGTCATCGCCCCGGTGGGGCAGGCGTCGATGCAGCCGCCGCAGAGCTCGCAGGAGGTGTCGAGCAAGCCGCGCGCGTCGGCGGTCGAGATCGTGGTGCGCGGCCCGCGCTTGGCCAGCGTGATCGCGCTCACCCCCTCGACCTCGGCGCAGTAGCGGGTGCAGCGTGCGCACAGGATGCACTTGTCCGGCTCGAACAGGATGTAGGGGTTCGGGTCGTCGCGGCCGGCGCGCAGCGGCGCCATCTTCGGCCACGAGGAATCGGCGCCGAATTCATCGGCCATCGCATGCAGCTCGCAGGCGCGGCCGCCGCGTTCGGGTTCCTCCGGCTGGTCGGCCAGGTAGAGCGACAGCAGCGTGCGCCGGTGCCGCGCGACACGCTCGCTTTCCGTGACGACCACCATGCCGTCCTCGGCCGGCGTGGCGCAGGCCGGCGCCATACGCGGGCGGCCCTCGACCTCGACCAGGCAGGAGCGGCAGCAGCCCGCCGGCTCCAGCCGCGAATCGTGGCACAGGGTCGGGATCGACACCCCCGCGCGCGCCGCGACCGCGAGCACGGTCTCGCCCGCGGCGAAGCTGACGGCGGCGCCGTCGAGCGTGAGCTGGTGGCGGCTCTGGATCACGCGTCGAAGTCCTCGGGGAAGTACTTTAGCGCCGAAGTCAGCGGCAAGGGCGCCGCCTGCCCGAGCCCGCAGATGGAGCCCTCGTTCATCTGCCAGGCGGCGTCGGCGACGTGGCGCAGCGCCTCGGCGCGCTCTTCGGCCCCCGCGGGCGCGCCGCCGGTCGAATCGCCCAGCACCGTCGCCCGCGCCCGACCCAGCGTCTCGCGCAGGAAGCGCGTGCCGATGCGGCAGGGCGCGCACTGGCCGCAGCTCTCGACCTCGAAGAAGCGCAGCTGGGTGAGCGCGGCCTCGGCGAGGTTCACGCTGCGGTTCAACACCACGATGCCCGCCGAGCCGAGCATCGAGCCGACCTCGGCCAGGCCCTTGAAGTCGAGCGGCCGGCCCGACTCGCTCGCCGGCAGGAAGCCCGACGAGGCCCCGCCCGGCGAGAAGGCCTTCAACTCGCCCACCACGCCGCCGGCGGCTTTGAGCAGCTCGTCCAGCGACACGCCGAGCGGCGCCTCGTAGACTCCCGGCCGCGCCACGTGCCCGCTGAGGCAGTAGAGCTTGGTCCCCGGCCCGGTGCGCCCCAGCCCTGCAAACCAGTCGCCGCCGCGGCGCACGATCGCCGGCACGCAGGCGATGGTCTCGACGTTGTGGATCAGGGTCGGCTTGCCCCACAGCCCGACCTGGGTCGGGAAGGGAGGCTTCAGCCGCGGCATGCCGCGCTTGCCCTCGAGCGCCTCGAGCAGCGCGGTCTCCTCGCCGCAGATGTAGGCGCCGTGGCCGGCGTGCAGGTGGAAGTCGATGCCCTCGTAGAGCCCCGCCGCCCGCGCCGCGTCGATCTCCGCCTGCAGCGAGCGCCACGGCCCGCCGAACTCGCCGCGCAGGTAGCACCACACCTCGCG
>CAZXTO010000450.1:0-2862 GCA_964643675.1 uncultured Planctomycetales bacterium | reverse complement strand
AAACGGGCGTTCGCGCGGCTTCGCCGCGCAGCCCATTTGGTGCCAGATCGGCACCAGACGTCGAGGCCCGCGCCGGGCGCGAACGGAGGATGATCAGACCGGCATGCCGATGATCTGGCCGGAGCTGGCGACGGTGCCGTCCTCCTTGATGATCTGGCCGTCCCAGCGGTAGGCGGCGCGGCGGATGTTGGCCTTGGTGACGGTGCCGGCCACCCACAGCTTGTCGCCGGGCACGATGGCCTGGCGGAAGCGGAAGTTCTCCATGCCGGCGAAGCCGAGGAAGAGGTCGGGGCCGTGCTCGCCGTAGAAGTGGCAGTGCAGCGAGGAGGCCTGGGCCAGCACCTCGGCCTGCAGCACGCCGGGGAACAGCGGGCGGCCGGGGAGGTGGCCACGGCACCACCATTCCTCGGCCTTGAGGACTCGGCTGCAGACGATGAGGTTGGCCTCGTGGTCGTAGTGCAGCACGTGGTCGAGCTGCAGGAACTCGTGGCGTTGCGGGTTGTACTGCCCGAATTCGTCCAGGTCCATGTGGACGCGGTCGAGCGGGTAATCCTGGGGATCGATCAGGGCTTGCTTGGCCATGACGGACCGTCTTGAGATCGGGGGGAAGGGGGAGGCGGCGGAGCGGCGGGTGGGGAGGTCAGGCCTTCAGGGGCCGCTGGATCTGCCACCGGTAGAGAGGAATGATCGCGACGAGCTTCAGGTAGTTCGAAGCGTTCAGGGACCACCAGACGCCGGCGGGCCCGAAGCCGAGACCGTGGGCCAAACCATAGGCCAGCGGGATGCGGAGAGCGTATCCCGCGGCCGAGATCAACGCCATCGCGCCGGTGCGGCCGGCGCCGACCAGGGCCTGGTCCAGCACCGAATTGACCGCGGTCGCGCTCTGGGACCAGGCCGCGATCATCAGGTAGAGCACGGCCTGGGCCTGCACCTCCGGATCCGAGGAGAACAGCTCGGCGAGGCGCTGGGGCAGCAGCAGGAAGAGCAGGGTGAAGACCAGCGAGATCCCCACCGAGAGCGCCCCGCAGGCCCGCACGGCGGCGCGCGCGGCGGCCAGGTCGCCGGCGCCCAGGCGTCGCCCGACCATGCCCGAGACCGCGATCGCCGGCCCCAGCAGGCCGCAGTAGGCCAGGGCCTCGACGCCGTTGAAGGCCGCCCCGAGGCCGGCCTGCACGCTGCGCCCGAAGGGCTCCACGCTGGTCTTGAGGACCAGAATGAAGGCCAGCGCGTAGGCGCCGGTGGACAGGGCCATGGGGGTGCCGATGGCGAAGATGCGCCGCACCTCGCTCCAGCGCACCGCCCGCCGCAGGCGCGGGCGCAGGCCGTAGAGCCGGCCCAGCAGCAGCAGGCCGAGCAGCCCGCCGAGGCCGCGCGAGGCGCCGGTGGCCCAGGCCGCGCCGGCGATGCCCATGCCGTCCCAGCCGGGGACGCCGCTGCCGTAGATCAGGACCGGGTTGAGGCCGCAGTTGAGCGCCACGGTCAGGCCGGAGAGCAGCATCGGCACCATGGTGTTGCCGAGGCCGATGAAGATGCCGTCGGAGATCGGCTTGAGCGCGATCAGGGGCAGGCACAGGTAGATCCGCTCCAGGTAGACCTGCGACCAGTCCGCCACCTGGCCGGAGGCGCCCAGCAGCTGCACCCAGGCGGCGGAGCTGGCCCAGCCGGCGGCCGCGATCAGCGCCACCCAGAGCATGCCGACCTTCAGGGCCACCCGCAGCGCGTCCTCGACCCCCTCGCGGCGGCCGGCGCCGGTGTGCTGGGCGACCCGCGCCAGGGTGCCGCCCTGCACCACCTGGATCGCGGCGAAGTTCAGGATCAGCATGAAGGCGGTGATGCCGAGCGAGGCCTGGGCGTCGGGGCCGAGGAACTGCACCCAGTACTGGTCGTTGACCCGGTAGCCGGAGTGGAGCAGCAGCGAGAGCGTCGCCGGCCAGGACAGGCGCAGCGCTTCGCGCAGGGGGGACTCCTGCGCCGGCCGGAGGGCGGGCGGATTCACCGCTTCAGCGGACGGTGACCTCGAGCAGCACCTCGGCCTCGTCGCCCTCGAGCACGGTGGCGCGGACGGTCGGCGAGCGGTAGCGGCTGGAGAGGGTCTGGAAGGCGTACTCGCCGAGCGGGAGGTGGGCGAAGCGGCAGACGCCTTCCGCGCCGGTGCCGGAGGCGTCGGTGTGGCCGGGGAGGCCGATGGAGACCCGTTGGGCGGTCACGCGCACGCCCTGGAGGCGGCGCCCGCTCTCCCGCTCCTGGACCACCACCCGCGCGGCGCCGGTTGCGGGGAGCTGGAGGTCGACCCAGCCCTCGCGGGCCTCGGGCGCGAAGCTGATGCGGACCGGCTGCGAGATCGGGCTGCGGTCCGGGCCGAGGTGGACCAGGTAGGTGCCCGGTTGGGCGCCGCTGATCACGAATTCGCCGCGGTCGTCGCTGTGGGCGCTCAGCGGCTGCAGCGATCGCCCGGGCTGGGCCTCGCGCTTGGCGGTGACCAGGGCCCCAGCGGCCGGGGAGCCGTCGGCGGCGCTGACCCGCCCGCGGATCACCCGATCGGGGTTCAGGGCGACCAGCAGGTGCCGGTGGGGATCGGTCGGCCGCAGGCTGAGCAGTTGCGGGTCGACCCGGAAGCCGGCCGCGTGGGCCTCCAGCCGCCAGTCGCCGTAAGGGACCTGCTCGAAGCGGAAGTGACTGCCGCCGGGCTGCATCAGGCGGTGGTAGGGCTCGCCCTCGGTGCCGGGCTGCGGGCTCAGGGTGAGCAGCATGTCGGCGGGGAAGCGGGCCCAGGCCGGCTTGGTGAGCTGGCCCTGGACCGTGGCCCAGGGGGGCGCCTCCGGCGCTTGCTCCTGGCGGCCGCCGAGCTGGTCGGACACCTGC
>CAZXTO010000449.1:0-2864 GCA_964643675.1 uncultured Planctomycetales bacterium | reverse complement strand
GTCGGCGTAGGCCCAACCCTCGGCGGGCGCGAACAGAGGCTCCTGGTCGAAGATGCCCGCGATCCTCTCGCCGGCCGCCCACACCTTGTCGGGCTCCGCGACCATGGTCTGCAGGAACCCGGGCGCCTGGACGTGCTCGGGGATGCCGCTCTGGTGGGTCAGCAGGTGGCGCAGGTTCAGCCCCGCGTGGTTGGGCAGGCGCTCGAACCACGGCAGCTCGCCGATGTGCTCGGCGATCGGCGCGTCCAGGTCCAGCTCGCCCCGCTCGACGCAGCGGAGGATCCACGCCGCGAAGTAGGTCTTGCCGATGCTGCCCGAGAGCATGCGCGAATCGGCCATCATGGCGAGCTCGCGCTCCGGGTCGGCGAAGCCGGCGGCGACGCCGAAGGAGCGGCCGTCGGGCAGGACCACGCCGAGGTTCATGCCGGGCACGGCCGCTTCGGCCTGGATCGCGGCCAGGCGGCCGGCGCAGCGGGCTTCGAGTTCGGCCAGCTCAGGGCTGGCCTGCGGCGCGAGCAGGAGCAGGGGGGCGAGGAGAGCGGAGAGCATGTCGTGGGGTCTACGGGGCAGACCGCTCCATGCTAGGCCGGAGCGACGGCGGCGCCGCGTGGCGACGGGAGCGGCCTAGAATCCGGCCATGCAGCGCAGCGAGATCCCGGGCAGCCGCGGCGCCACCGCCCTGCGCCACCGGCTACCGGCCTGTCCCGGCGCGCGCTGGCTGCTCGAGCTGCCGGCCGTGGCCGGTCGCTGCCGGGTGCGACTCGACGGCGTCGAGCTCGCGGTGCTGGGCCCGAGCTGGACCTCGCTGCGGCTGCCGCTGGTTGGCGCCGAGGGCGCGCGCCACGATCCGCCGCGGTCTCCGTCGACGGGCTCCCTGCTCGAGCTCGAGGTCGAGGCGGTCGACGAGGACCCGCTCGCCGGCTTCCTGCCCGAGGTCGACGCGACGCCGCGAGGCCTGTGGCAGGGCGCCTTCCTGCGCGCCACCGGCCCCGCCGGCTTCCTGGAGCCGCCGCGCATCGAGTGGTACGGCGAGGAAGCGCGGCTGGAGACCGCCTGGGACGGCCCCGAGCGGACGGCGGTCGAGACGCGCTTGGGCGCGCTCCCGGAGTGGGATCCGGGACGGCCGGCGGTCGGCCGCCTGGAGGTCCTGCTCACCGTCGACGGGGTCGTGTCCGACCGCGAATCCCTGCCGGCGGCGGCGCGCCGCCTCGACGCCGACGGCGAGCGCTTCCTGCTCAACCGAAGACCCTTCCGCGTGCGCGGCCTGCTGCACTGGGGGCTTTACCCGGAGCTGGCCGGCCCCGACCCGGAACCGGCGGACCTGCGCGAGGAGCTGCGCCAGCTGCGCGCGCGCGGCTTCAACCTGCTGAAGTGCTGCCTGTGGGTGCCGCCGCGTCGCTTCCTCGACACCTGCGACGAGGAGGGCATGCCGGTCTGGATGGAGTACCCGCTGTGGAACCAGCCGCTGGAGGCGCGGCGGGTCGAGGACTTCCGCGACCTGATCGCGCACGACGCCCCCCACCCCTGCGTGGTGCTGCGCAGCTTCAGCTGCGAGAACGACCGGCGCGAGGCTGCGGCAGCGGAAGCGGTAGCGGAGCTGGTCCGGCGCTTGGCTCCCCACACCTTGTGCATCGACAACAGCGCCTGGCTGGACCGCCAGCACGTGGCGGACTTCCACGACGAGCACCCCTACCTGCACAACGCCCAGTGGCCCCACTACCTCGAGCGGCTGCGGGCGGCGCTCGACGAGCGGCCGCCGAAGCCGCTGCTGCTCGGCGAGACCATGGTGGCCGACACGCTGGCCGCCGGCTCGCCGTTGGCCGAAGACGAACCGCAGGCGACCGACTCGCGGCGCTTGGCCCTGGCCGTGCGACGCCACCAGGCGGAGAGCTTCGTGCGCGCCTTCCCCGAGGCCGGCTACGTGATCTGCGGCGCTCGCGACGCACCCTCGGCGCCGCTCGGCTTGCAGGACACGGCCGGCGCCTGGAAGGACGAGGTCGAAGACTGGGCCTGGCAGCGGCGGCTGGACGAGGCGGCGCTGCAGGAGCCGGAACCCCCGGACCGCAGGGGAGCGGGCGAGCCCGCGAGCGGCTTCGACTTCCCGGCCGAGGTGCTCGTCACCCCCGCTCTCGACCCCGCCGCGGAGGCCGCGCTCGAGGCCGGGGCCGCCGTGCTCCACCTCGCCGGCAACGCTCCGGGATCCTGGCGGGCGCCGGAGTGGCTGTTCTGGAGCTGGGTGCCGGTGCTGCGCGGGCCGGCGGCTCGCGGCCCCTTGCGGGAAGCCCTGCTGGCCGAGCTCCCCTTCGACCTGCTGTCGGGCCGCCGCCTGGCGCGCTGGCCGGGCGCCGCCGTCCTGGTCGGTCTGGCCGATCTGCACGACTGCGAGGCTGGGGCCTCGCGCCCGCCGGCGCCGCTGGTGATGGCTGCGCAGATCGGCCGCGGGCGCCTGGTGATGAGCTCGCTGCGCGCCGACACCCCCGCCGGCCGCCGCTTCCACGCCGATCTCATGCGCGCCGTGATCGACACCGGCCCAGCTTCGCTCACCCCGCTGCCCGAGCTCGAACTGCCTCCTGCGCCGCCCTGCCTCCTGCTCGAGGGACCGTGGCAGCTCGAGGGCGCCGACGGCCGCCGCTTCCCGACCGGCACCATGCTCCGGAACGACGGCGCCAACGCCGCCCAGGGCGCCCGCACGCTGCGCGGACGCCTCGGTCCGATCCACCTCCCCGACGGACCCGCCACGCTCCACGCCGAGGCGGTCGCCGACGGCTGGGAGCTGTTCGCCGACGGCGGCCTGCTGCATCGCCACGGCCGCCCGGGCTGCACCTGGGACGCTGGCCGCGATCGGCCGACCGCGGTCCCGCTCC
>CAZXTO010000448.1:0-2876 GCA_964643675.1 uncultured Planctomycetales bacterium | reverse complement strand
GCGACCTGCTCGTCGACCGAGGCCTGCGGCGCGGGAGCGGCCGGGGCGAGGGGCGCGGCAGGCCACGCCGGAGCCGCCAGGAGCAGGACGGACAGGAGCGGGGCGGCGGACACGAACATGGCGGCGGAGCAGTCATAGCCGCTCCGCCGCCGTCGGTCGCTGGATCCGGGCTACCCCCCCAGGAGCTGGCGGATCTCCTGCTCGAGCTGGTCGTTGCGCTGGCGCAGCTCGTCGAGCCGGGCCTCGAGCTCGGTGGAGCGCTCCTCGACCTGGTCCACCTCGGCTTCGAGCAGCTTCAGGCGGCGGGCCTCGTCGATCAGCAGGGCGAGCTCGTCCTGCGGCGGCAGCAGCCGATCCACCAGCTTGCGGGTCAGCAGGATCATGTCGCGCAGCTCGCGCACCTGCGGGTCCTGCGGCAGGTCGCGGGCCAGCTTCTCGGCCTCGACGACGAGGTCGCTGTAGCTGTCCTCGCGGGCCCAGTAGCTGCGCCGCAACACCTCGGCGTACTGCGCCGCGACCACGCCGAGACGGAAGCGGGCGTCGGCCAGCTCGAAGCTGCTGCCGCCCTCGCCGAGCATGAGCACGGTCTCCTTCTCGATCGCCTCGCGCGAGCCGTCCGGGAACCAGCGCAGCCGCACCTTGGCGACCCAGTCGCCGATCGCCATGCCGACGTGGCCCTCGGCTTCGTACAGGCCGATCACCTCGTGGCCGGCGCCGATCTCGCCGGCGTCGACCGCGTCGTTGCGGAAGTCGGCGTCGGCGATGGCGCGGTTCTCGTAGCCGAGCTGGCGCCAGCGCTTGATCACGCCGGGGTTGAACTCGACCTGGATCTTCACGTCGCGGGCGACGGTCTGCATGGTGCCGGTGAAGCGCTCGACGAAGACCCGCTTGGCCTCCTCGAAGTCGTCCACGTAGTGGCAGGCGCCGTTGCCGCTGTCGGCGATCTGCTCCAGGAAGACGTCGTTGTGGTTGCCCATGCCGACGCCGATCGCGGTCAGGTCGATCTGGCGCTCCGAGAAGCGCTGGATGCGCTCGAGGATGCGCGCCTGGTCGGTCTCGCCGGTGTTGGCGACGCCGTCCGAGCACAGCACCACGCGGTTGGAGGCGGCCTCGCGGAAGGCCTGCTCGGCCATGTCGTAGCCCATCACCAGGCCGGCCTCGGCGTTGGTCGAGCCGCCGGTGGTGAGGCTGCGCACCGCCTCGCGGATGCGGTAGCGCTCGTAGCCCGGGGTCGGCTCCAGGATCAGGTGGGCGCCGCTCTCGAAGGCGACGATGCCGACGGTGTCGTCGTCGCGCAGCTGGTCGACCAGCAGCTCGAGCGAGCGCTTGACCAGCTCGATGCGGTTGCCGTCCGCCATCGAGCCGCTGCGGTCGACGACGAAGACCAGGTTGAGCGGCTTGCGCGACTCGCGGTCCACCTCGCGCGCCTTGACGCCGAAGCGGAACACGCCGTGTCCCCCGCCGCCGCTGAAGGGCGTCGGCGCGTAGTCGATCGTGACCGCGAAGTCCTCCTCGGCAGGTGCCGCGAGCTCGTGGTTGAAGTAGTTGACGAACTCCTCGGTCCGGATCGCGGCCTTGGGCGGCAGGTTGCCGTCGCTGAGGTAGTTCCGCGCCAGGGCGTAGCTGGCGGTGTCGACGTCGGCCGCGAAGGTGCTGAGCGCGTCCTCCTCGGCGCGCACCATCGGGTTGTCGCCGTAGTAGCGGAAGAACATGTCCCGCGGCGTCTCCTTCGGCTGGCGGCACAGGTAGTCCTGGACCACGTGGTGGTCGTGGTAGCGCCGGCCGTAGCCGTCGATGACGATCAGGCGGGGTTGTTGGCGCTCATCTCCGGCGAGGGGCCGGCGCGTTTCGGAGTACCGCGCCCAGTAGTCCAGGTCGTGGTCAGCTTGCTCTTCGTCCGCTGCGAGGTCCTCGAGGCCGTCGAAGGTGCTCTTCCAAGCATCCCGGAAGCGGCCGCGTGCCTCCGGATCGGCCTCTTCGGCCGGGGCGCCGAAGCTGTCCGCCGGGTGCGCGAGCTGCTCGTCTCCGTCCCCGGCGTCGCGGAAGTAGGCTCCCGCGCTCGGCGGCGTGGCGTCCTTCGGCTTCGCGCTCTTGCCGTCGACCGGCGGCGAGCTCGGCGCCGCCCTGCGGCCCAACGCGCCAGGGGCGGCCGGGGGGGCCGGAGCTCCCGGAGTCGACGGGGTGGCCGAGGGTTGGGCAGGATCGAGGCTGTAGGCATAGAGCCCGGTCGCCGCCCCACCGCCTGCCGGCGGAACGGTGTCGCCGGGGCCGCGGGTGGTTTGGTCCGGGATCAGGCCGAGCTCCAAGCCACCGACTTGTCCCTTCTTGCGCTCTGCCTCGACCAACAGGATCCGGGCGTCCGCGGCCGGCGCCTCGGCGTCGACGTAGCCGAGCCCTTCCAGGAGCACGGCGGTCTGTTCATCGATCTGGATGGCCTCGGCCAAGGCCGGCTCCTCGAAGCGGAGCTCGCCGCCGGGCTCTTGACCGAGCGCCCGCAGCTGCTCGAGTTCCTCGAGGGTCTCGCTGGTGACCTTGCCGTCGAGGCCCGTGTAGCCGAGGGTGCTGAGCCCCCGGGCAACCTCGCGCCCGCCCTTCGGCTGCCCCTCCTTCTCGAAGTAGCCCGCCTCGCCGAGGGCGCTGTGGCTGACGGCCGAATCGCTTCGCTCGGCTCCCTCCGGGAGATCAGCCTCGGCGCTCGAGGCTTCCGCCGGCGCGGGCCGCGCCTCCGCCGTGGCAGAGTTCGACACCTCCGGCCGCAGCTCGTCGTGGCCGGCCCACCAGGCGGCGCCGGCGACCGCCACGAAGACCGCGGCCCACTGCATGGCCTGCGGCAGCCGCAGCACCCCCGCCCGCGGGCGCGCCGTTGCCGCGGCGGT
>CAZXTO010000447.1:0-2879 GCA_964643675.1 uncultured Planctomycetales bacterium | reverse complement strand
ACGGAAAGAGAGGTGCGGTAGCCGCGGCTGCCCACGTTCAGCGTCGGCCACAGCCTCGACGACACTTCCATCGTCGTGTAGATCCAGGTGGGCCGGTCCTTACCGAAGGCGAAGGTCCGCATCTCGTCGGCTTGGAGTTCGATCAGCTCGAAGCCGCGCAGGTGGTCGGCATTGAAGGACTTGGCGGCCTGCGCAGCCTTGGCAAGCCAGCGGGCGACGGTATTCCAGGACAGGCGCTCGATGCGGGCGATAGCGGCAATGCTGACGCCCTCCACGCGGAGATGCAGGACTCGCTCAAGGGCTCTGCGAGAGTGCTGGAGCCGGTGGTAGGCCGTCCCCGTCGTCGAGCAGAAGGTCCGGCCGCATGCCTTGCACAGGTAGCGGCGCCGCCTCCCCCGCTTGAGCCTGACGAACGAATGGCGGCGGATGTTACCGTGGCTGCGGACGCCCTGGAGATCACAGGCGGGGTGCGGGCAGGGCGGGAGCCGATTCCGGCGGCTGGCGCCGCTGGTGGCAGGTGACTTCGTGATCCGCAGAATCGCCATCAACTCATGCTAGGCAAGCGAGTTGCGGGCGCGGCAGCAACAGGTGGTGGCGGAAGCACCTCACGAGCAGCACCGGGACCAACACGAGGACGACCCAGATGCCGAGGTTCACCGGGCCCGCCGCGCGGGGCCGCCCCGGCAATTGCTCCTCCTCCTTGCCCCACCACAGGGGAAGCCGGCTCCAGTCCTCCGAGAAGTAGCGCCAGGCCAGCATCACGGGGAGGGCGAGGGCGCGGCAGAATGCGATGAGGCCATACAGGGCGACCAGCACCAGAATCCCGGCTTGCCAGGAAACCTGTTCCGGTAGTTCTCGGAGGGGGTTGAGGAACCCAACGGCGAAGCAGGCCGAAGCCGTCATGTTGGCCCATAGACAGCGCAGGATGGAGTAACGGTAAGGCATCGGACTCAAGGTACGACCTCCACCCCCACCGCCACGGAGCAGCCGCGAAGATCGATGTCGGCGAGGTAGCAGGCGGCGGCGAAGTGGAAGGTGGTTCCAACCCAGGACGCGAACTGACCGGCGGGCAGCACCAGCTCGGCCGTGGCGTCGCCGGCGGAGTCGAGCGGACCATCCGCGCTGCCGTTGAAGTACGGCGGGTGCTGGCCGGCGAGGGTGCTCAGGAACAGGCCGTCCTCGGTCAGCGGCACCAGCATGCCTTCGATCAGGGTCGGGCCGGTGCCGGACATCGACATCAGGATCCGGTAGCGGTAGCCGGCGGTGTCGGCGGGGAAGTCCAGATCGAGCCTGAGGATGCCGCCGGTCGCGGCGGAGAGGGTCGCCGCGCTGCTGCTCAAGACCTCGGAGTAGCTCTTCACGTCGACCCGGCCGGCGGCGCTCAGGCCGCCGACCCTGGCGAAGGGCGCGGTGACCGCGAACTCGGGCAGGCCGTCCCCGTCCAGGTCACCGAGTCCGGCCAGGAAGTGCCCGAGCCGCATCTGCGCCGCCTCGCCGTCGATGCGCCACAGCAGGCGGCCGTCGGCGCCGGAGTGCAGGTAGGCCCAGCCGGCGTTCGGGCGTCCGCCGGGGATGCCGGTGTCGGAGGAGATCAGGAAGTCGGGCACGCCGTCGCCGTCGGCATCGCCGACCCCGGCCACGTTGCGGCCGAGCTGGCCGTTCGGGAACATCCCCTCGTACTGGTAGAGGACCTGGCCGGTGGCGCCGGAGTAAACGAACACCCGCCCGGCGTCGGGGAGCAGGCCGACGTCCATGCCGCGGGCGCCGATCAGCAGGTCGTCGTGGCCGTCGAGGTCGAGGTCGCCGGCGCCGGCGATCGACCAGCCGAGGGTGCCGGCGATCTCGTCGCTGTGGAAATTCCACAGCAGCGCGCCATCGGCGCCCGAGTACACGTAGACGTCGCTCACGGTCTCCGCCCCCATCGGCGTCACCCCGGGCGCGCCGATGAGCTGGTCGGGCACGCCGTCGCCGTTCACGTCGCCGGCGTTGGCCACGGTGTAGCCGAAGCCGCTCTGGCGGCGCGCGCCGCGGTAGCGACGCAGCAGCTGGCCGGTGGCGCCGGAGTAGACCCGCGCCTCGCCGGTGACCGAGCCGTAGGCCGCCCACGGGACGCCGAACAGGAACTCCGACCGGCCGTCGCCGTCCAGGTCGCCGGTCAGGGTCACCGAGTGGCCGAGCTGGTCCAGCTCGTCTTCGCCGGCGTAGCTGTAGAGCAGGCTGCCATCGACCCCCGAGTAGACGTAGGCCGCTCCGGCGTACTGCATGCCGGGCCAGCTGGCGAAGGGAGCGCCGGCGATCAGGTCGGGCACGCCGTCGCCGTCGAGGTCCTCGCCGCCGCCGGTCCAGTGGCCGAGGCGCTCGCCGGCGCGCGGTCCGGTCAGCTCGTAGAGCAAGGCACCGTCCACGCCCGACACCACCTGGACCAGGCCGGCGCGGGTCAGGCCGCCGGGGCTGCTGGTGTCGGCGCCGAGCAGGATGTCCGGCACGCCGTCGCCGTCCAGGTCGCCGGCGGTGGCGACGTGGAAGCCCATGCGGCCGTCCACCTCGGCCCCCACGAACTGCATGCTGGTGTCCCAGGCGCCGCCGACGGCGGGCGGCGAGGCCTGCCCCTGTCCGGACACCGGGGCGGCCAGCAGGGTGAGGAAGAAGACCGGGCGCAGGCCCGACCAGGAGCGTCGAAGTGCAGGACCGTTCATCGGACCCTTCCTCAGCGGGTGGGGACACCCTGGGCGAAAGGTGAGCGGCGTGGTCCCGGGCGAGGCCGGGCACGCCGAACGGCAGCGGGCGCCCTAGCCTAACGCCGGCCGCGCGAGCCGAGCGGGAAGCGGGCCGGTAGAATGTCCCCCCGCCCAGCGCCAGGGAACCGCGAAGCGGCCCCG
>CAZXTO010000446.1:0-2882 GCA_964643675.1 uncultured Planctomycetales bacterium | reverse complement strand
GAATCCCTCCCTCTCCGCCAGTCCCCCGCATGAGCCCTCTGCGCGCCCAGCTCTCCGGCCGGCCGGCCCTGGTCCTGGGGCTGGGGGCCTTCGGAGGCGGCGCCGGCTGCGCCGCGGCGCTGGCCCGCCTCGGCGCCCAGGTCACCGTGACCGACCTCCGGCCCGCCGAGCAGCTGCAGGAGGCGCTCGCCCAGCTCGAGGGCCTGGGCCTGGAGACCGCCCTCGGCGGCCACCCGGAGCACCTGTTCCAGGGCCAGCTGGTGGTGGTGAACCCGGCGGTCCCGGTCGAAGCCCCGGTCCTGGAGCTGGCCCGCAGCCGCGGCTGCCGCCTCACCACCCAGGTCAACCTGGCCCTGGAACAGCTCGCCGGCAGCCCGGCGCTGGCGATCACCGGCACCCACGGCAAGTCGACCTGCGCCTCGCTCGCCGCCCACCTTCTCGAGCAGGCCGGCCTCGACGCCGAGCTGGCCGGCAACCTGGGCGGCTCCCTGCTCGAGGCGGCCCTCGACCGGCCCGCCGACCGCCGCTGGGTGCTGGAGCTCTCCTCCTTCCAGCTCGAGCGGCTCGAGGCCCCCGCCGGCTGGCCGCGAGCGGCGGTCCTGACCTCGCTCGGCGCCGACCACCTCGACCGGCACCACAGCCTGGAGCGCTACTGGGCCGCCAAGCGCCGCCTGCTCGAGTTCCAGGGAGAGGACGGGGCGGTGGTGCTCCCGCTGGCGGAGGCCGCCCCGGCCCGCGCGGGGATCCAGGCCTGGGCCGAGGAGGCTCGCGGCCGGGTGCTCTGGACCAGCGCCGCACCGCTGGAGAGCGGCCGGGAGGGCTGGTTCCCGCGCCAGGACCGGATCGTGGAGCGCCTGGACGGGATCGAGACCGAGCTGGGATCGCTGGCCGCCGCCCCCTTCCGCGAGCCCTACCGGCTCCCCTCCCTGCTCGGCGCCGTGGCCGGGGCGCGCCTGCTGGGCCTGCCGGCGGCGGAGGTCGAGCCCGGCCTGCGCGGCTGGCCCGGCCTCCCCCACCGGATGCAGGAGCTGCCGGCCCCTCCTGGCCAGCGGTGGATCGACAATGGCGTCGCCACCCACCCCGAGCCGACCGCGGCCGCGCTGGCGGAGCTCCCCGCGGGCACCATCCTGTGCGCCGGGGGTTATGACAAAGGACTCGATCTCGAGCCGCTTCAGGCCGCCTGCGCTCGTTGCGCCGAGGTCCACCTGTCGGGCCCCGGCGGCGCCCGGCTGGCCGGCCTGCTGGCCGCCGCCGGGCAGGCCCAGCAGCTCCACCCGGACGCCGAAACGGCCATGAAAGCGGCGTTGGAGGCGGTTTCCGGGTCGGCAGGGGTGCTGCTCTATTCGCCCTCCTTCTCCTCCTTCGACGAGTACCGCAACTTCCGCGATCGCGCCCGCAGGTTCCAGGAACTTTGCCGGGACTTCGCCGCGCTCCAGATTTAGGGCCGGTGACATCGCCCGGATGACGTACTAAGAAGGAGCGACCATGCTTTGCCAGTCCTGTCAGAAACACGAAGCCAGCGTGCACCAGTTCGACGTCGTCTACGACGAACAGGGGGGATCCCAGCTAAAGGTCCTGAACCTGTGCTCCCCGTGCGCGAAGCAGCGCGGCCTGCCCCTGCCGGGCAAGGTCCCCACCTATTCGAACGTCGTCAGCATGCTCTCCAAGGCCTTTCTGGGCATGCAGAGCGCCAAGCAGCAGCCCGAGGCCGAGAGCGAGGTCGAGCAGAGCTGCCCCGACTGCGGCTGGACCCTGCGGGACTTCCGGCAGACCAGCCGATTCGGCTGCGCCAAGGACTACGAGGTCTTTTCCGACTTCGTGGACGAGGTACTCGAGCGCATCCACGGCACCAGCGAGCACCCGGTGAACGCCGAGGAGACCGAACTGGCCCGCATGCGCTCCGAGATGGAGGAAGCGATCCGCTGCGAGGACTACGAACTCGCCGCCGACCTCCGGGACCGGATCCGCGACCTCGAGGAGCGGATCCAGGACGCGGAGAAGCTCGAATTCTGAGCCATTGGCTAAGGAATGGCCGAGCCGGGGGCCGATGAAGTCCCTGAGACTTGGCTTAGTGTGACATGTTCGACCGATTCACTGAACGCGCCCGCAAAGTGATGGGCTTCGCCCGACGCGAAGCACAACGCTTCCACCACGAGTACATCGGCACGGAGCACATCCTGCTCGGCTTGATCCAAGAGGGTCAGGGCGTGGCGGCGAACGTGCTCAAGACGATGAACATCGACCTCGACAAGATCCGACGGGAGGTCGAGAAGATCGTCAAGCCCGGACCGGCGCACGAGCCCTCGGTCCAGATCCCCTTCACGCCGCGGGCCAAGAAGGTCGTCGAGCTGGCGCTGGAGGAGGCCACCCACCTCGGCCACAATTACATCGGCACCGAGCACCTGCTGCTGGCGCTGCTGCGCGAGCAGGAGGGCATCGCCGCCCACGTGCTGATGGCGCTGGGCGTGAAGCTCGACGAGGTCCGCGAGGAGGTCATCGAGTTCCTCGGCGGCCCGGTGCCGGAAGAGGAAGAGGCCGACGAAGAGGCCGCCAGCGAGTCCGGCGGCGCCGCGCCCCAGGGCGGCAAGTCGAAGACCCCGGCGCTCGACAGCTTCGGCCGCGACCTGACCGAGCGCGCCCGCAACGACGAGCTCGACCCGGTGATCGGCCGCCAGGACGAGATCGAGCGGGTGGTCCAGGTGCTGTCGCGCCGGACCAAGAACAACCCGGTGCTGCTGGGCGAACCCGGCGTCGGCAAGACCGCCATCGTCGAGGGCCTGGCGCAGCGCATCATCGAGAACCAGACGCCGGAGATCCTGCGCGACAAGCGCATCGTGGTGCTGGACCTGGCCATGATGGTGGCCGGCACCAAGTACCGCGGC
>CAZXTO010000445.1:0-2889 GCA_964643675.1 uncultured Planctomycetales bacterium | reverse complement strand
TGTTCAACGTGCAGACCAGCTCGCACTGGTCCTCCTGCGGGCAGACCCGGCCGCAGATCGCCGGCAGGAAGTTCTTCTCCTTGATCTTGCGCAGCGCGCCCTCGAGGTCGCCCTCGCCGAGCTTGAGCATGAAGGCCGGGATGTCGATGCCGACCGGGCAGCCGTGGATGCAGGGCTTGTCCTTGCACTGGATGCAGCGCTGGGCCTCGGAGACCGCCTCCTCGACGGAGTAGCCGAGCGGCACCTCCTCGAAGTTGTAGATGCGGTCGGTCGGCGCCTGCTCCCGCATCGGGGTCTTGTTCTTCTGGCGGTTGAGGACGCGCTTGGGCTTCTTGGCCTGGTCGGGCTTCTTCGGGGCGTCGGTCATGGCTCAGACTCCTTCGGCGGTGGTCAGCTTCTGGTTGTGGCCGCAGCCGCAGGTGTGCAGCTCCAGGGACTCGAGCTCCTCGTCCTGGTAGTAGGCGAGGCGCGTCATGAGCTCGTCGAAGTCGGTCTTGTGACCGTCGAACTCGGGACCCTCGACGCACGCGAAGCGGGTCTTGCCGTCGACCGTCACGCGGCAGGCGCCGCACATGCCGGTGCCGTCGACCATGATCGGGTTGAGCGAGGCCTGGGTCGGGATGGCGTAGGGTTCGGTCGTCTTGCAGACGAACTTCATCATGATCACCGGCCCGATGGTGATGACCTCGTCGATGGGCTTGCCGGCGTCGATCAGCTCCTGCAGGGCGTTGGTGACCAGGCCCTCCTTGCCGTAGCTGCCGTCGTCGGTGGTGACGATCAGCTGGTCGGCGATGGCGCCGATCTCCTCCTCCAGGATCAGCAGCTCCTTGGTCCGGGCGCCGAGGATCGCGATGACCTCGCAGCCGGCCTCCTTGAGCGCCGTCACCTGCGGCCACACCACGGCGTTGCCGATGCCGCCGCCGACGCAGACCACGGTCTTGCCGGCGGGGGGGATGTCGGTGGCGCGGCCGAGCGGCCCGGCCAGGTCGTGCAGCTCGTCTCCCACCTGCAGCGCGTTCAGATCGTGGGTCGTCTTGCCCACTTCCTGGGCCACGATCACGATCGTGCCGCGGTCCGGATCGCGGTGGGCGATGGTGAGCGGGATGCGCTCGCCCTCGTCATGGACCCGCAGGATGATGAACTGGCCGGCGCGCCCGCGCTCGGCGATGTGAGGGGCCTCGACCTCGAAGAGCATGGTCTTCGGGGCCAATTCCCGGACGGCGACGATCTTGTTTCCCACGTCGGTAGCTCCTGGCTTCCGGTTCGCGTGGCGGCGGTGGGGAGAGCGTGGTGGTGACCACCCCGGGGATGGTCCTTCACCGGTCTGGAGGGACTGGGTCCGAGGTAGTTAACTCCTGGTCGGGGAGGGGGAAAGGGCCATTCATGGCGGTCGGGAATGGCGTGACTCCGGCGCCGGCCGGCGGTACCAAGGGCCAACCCAGGATGGCCACCGGCCGCCCCGGGTCCGCCTGCAGCCATGTCCGTCGGCGCCCCCCTGCTCCCCACACCCGACGCCCGCGACCTGCGGAGCTACGTCGCCCCGGTGGAGGATCCGGCCGAGGACGGGGAATTCCGTTACGAGACCTTCCACGAGGGCATCGCCGAGGGGGTGGACCGGCTCTACCTCGCCTCCTTCTCCGACGCTCGGGACCCGGCCGCCTTCCGCTGGAAGTTCTACCGCGCGCCGGGGGGCGTCGCCCGGGCCTCGGTGGCGGTCCACAAGGCCAGCGGCCAGGTGGTGGCCTCCACTGCAGGCCGCATGCGCCGCTTCTGGATCGCCGGCCGGGAGCTCACTGCCGCCCAGACCTTCGAGGCCGCCACCCACCCGGAATTCCGCCGCCTGCGGCTGTTCCGGGCCGTGATGGGCGGCTTCGCCATGCAGATCGGCCGCGCCGGCGGGGTGGTCGCGCTGGGCGGCAAGATGGGGGAGGCCGCCTTCCGGGTGGGCCAGCGGGTGTTCGGCTTCCGCACCATGCTGGAGCTCCATACCTGGGAGCTCCGGCTCAGCTACCGGGCCGCCTTGCGCCGCCGCGCCGGGGCCCTGGCCGCGCCCTTGACCGCCCTCGGCGACGGCCTGCTGCACCTCATGCAGCCGGACCAGCGCTCTCCCGTTCACTTCGAGCGGGTCGAGCAGTTCGGCGCCGAGGTCGACGAGCTGTGGCTGCGCGTGCGCCACCGCTACCCGCTCTGCTTCGTGCGCGACGCCCGCTGGCTGAACTACCGCTACCGCGATTGCCCCTTCGGGCGCCACCGGATCTGGTTGGCCCGCCGTCACGGGCGCCTGGAGGGCTACCTGGTGGTGCGCCTGTGGGAGCGCGAAGGGGTGCAGCTCGCCACCGTCCTGGATTGGCTCGACGGCCAGGACCTCGGTCTGCTGCGGGAGATGCTGGTGCGGGCCGCGGCCGACGCCGGCGCCGCCGGCGCCGACTTCTTCCACGTCGCCGGGCCGCGCGGCGGCGCGGTGGAGCGGGCGGTGTCGGCCCTGCCGGGCTTCCACCGTTCGGAGCGGGAGGAGCTCGACCGGGTGGCCGGCAACCTGATGGACTTCCCCGGCCTCGACGAGCGGGAGCACGCCTTCCTCGCCGACATCTTCGACGAGGGGCGCTGGCACTACACCCAGGGCGACTCCGACTTCCACGACTGAGCCCGCCGGCCTTGACAGCCCGGCCGGTCCTCCTTGTCATCGGGCCATGGCGCTGCCTCCGGACGCGGCCCCCGGCCGGCTCCGCGGCCGGGAGCGGGAACTGGGAGCCCTGAGCGGGTTGCTCGGCCCCGACGGGCCGCGCGCCGCCTTCGTGCACGGTCCGCCCGGGATCGGCAAGACCAGCCTCCTGCGCGCCTTCCGCGGCCGCGCCGAGGCCGCCGGCCGGCCGGTCGCGGCGCTCGACT
>CAZXTO010000444.1:0-2899 GCA_964643675.1 uncultured Planctomycetales bacterium | reverse complement strand
GCCTGGTGGTTGGCCGAGCGCGAGCCCGCGCCGACCGACCCCGACCCCGGACCGGCGGCGCCGGTCGCCGAGGGCGTCGGCCTGCTGGCCGGGCGCATCGACCAGCTGCGCAGCGTCGTGGTCCACATCCCCGACCGCCCGACCATCGTCCGGGTCAGCCGCGCCGCCGGCGGCCGCTGGCGCCTGGAGGAGCCCTGGGAGGACCGCGCCGACGCCGCCGTGGTCGGTCGGCTGCTGACCTCCTTGCAGATGTCGGCGCCGGCGCCGCTGCGCGAGGACTGGGCCGCCCACAGCGACGCCGACCTCGGCCTCGACCCGCCCCAGTTCGCGGTCGAGCTGGAGATGGAGGGCGGCCAGGTCCACGAGCTGCTGGTCGGCGCGCCCGACCTGGCCCAGCGCTACCACGCGGCGCGCTTCGACGGGCGGCGGCTCATGCTCGGCGTGGCTGACGTGCGGGTGTTCCAACGCATGACCATCCAGTGGCGGGACTCGGCGGTGTTCGCCGACCCGGCCGGGGTGCGCAAGATCGAGTGGCTGCCGGCCTCCGGCGACGGCTTCGCGCTCGAGCGCAGCGGCGCCCGCTGGCGCATGACCGCGCCCGAGCAGTTCCTGCTCAGCCCGGCCGCCGAGGGCCTGGTCGGCCGCCTGCTGCGGGCCCGCGCCGGTGTCCTGCCGGAGGAGGTGGTGCTGCCCGGCGAACGTGAGCTGATCGAGCAGGCCGACCGCATCGTCACCCATCACGGCGAGCAGCGCACCACGACCTGGATCAGCGATGCGGTGGTGCTGCCGGAGGACCGCCCCTTCCTGCTGCCGGTGCTGATGGACGACTTCCAGCTGCTGTGGCTGGAGCGCGAGCAGCTGCGCAGTCCCTTCCTGTTCGACCTGGTGCCGAACGAGATCGTCAGCCTGCTGCTCGAGATCGACGGCGCGGAGCGCCGCTTCCGTCGCCGCGCCCAGGGCTGGTTCGGGGCCGACAGCGAGCTGCTGCCCGAGGCCACCCAGAACCACCTCGACGAGCTGGTGCGGCGGGTGTGCGAGATCCGCCCCGAGCGCCCCGGCCGGGAGCTCCCGAGCGGCCCGCCGAGCGGCCGCCTGGTGTTGTCCCGCTCGCTCGAGCCCCTGGCCCGCAGCGGCGGCGAGCTGCGTTGGTGGCGGCAGGAGCGCGGCATGCCGGTCGCCGCCGCCACCGGCACCGACGCCGCCACCGTGCTCGACTTCAACCTCGACGCCGGCGCTCGCGGGGTGCTGGCCGACTAGCGGGGGCGAGCAGCGCAGCCGGGCCGGACGGAGGCGCCGGCCGGCGCGGGGTGGCCCTGGCCTCAGGCCCAGACCACGGCGCCGTCCTGGTAGCGCACGCGCCCCCGGACCAGCAGCTGCAGGGCCTCGGGGAGGGCGCGCTTCTCGGCCTCGAAGACGCGCGCCGCCAGGGCGTCGACGTCGTCCTCGGGCAGCACCGGCACCGCCTCCGCCAGGATCACCGGGCCGCGGTCGTACTCGGCGCTGGCGAAGTGCACCGTGCAGCCGCTGTGCGGCGGGCGGTCGGCCAGCACCGCCTGGTGCACGCGGTCGCCGTAGTAGCCCTGGCCGCCGTATCCCGGCAGCAGGGCCGGGTGGATGTTGATCACCTTGCCCTCGAAGTCGGCCGGGATCGGCAGCAGCAGCAGCCAACCCGCCAGCACCACCCAATCGGCGCGGGCGGCGCGCATGGCGGCGACCAGGGCCTGGTCCCGCTCGCCGCGGTCGGGGTGGCTGGCGCGGCCGATGACCTGGTGGGGGATGCCGAGCCGTCGGCAGCGCTCCACCACTCCGGCGTCGGCGCGGGAGGCGATCAGCTCGACGATCTCGGCCTCGAGCTCGCCGCGCTGGATGTGCTCGTGCAGGTTCTCGAGGCTGCGGCCGCCGCCCGAGGCCAGCACCAGCAGGCGCGCGCTCACGGCGCCAGCCCCCAGTCGGCGCTGCCGTCCGAGGCCAAGGCGCCGGTCAGGCTGAAGCGGGCCAGGAAGTCCTCCAAGCGCACCAGCGCGGCGTAGGAGTCGCCGGCGGTGAGGGCGACGGCGAACTCGCTCAAGCCGCCGAGGGCGGCCAGCTCGGCCTCCATCCAGTCCGGCGCCGACTCGACCGCGCGCGCCAGGGAGGTGGCGGCGCGCAGTTCGGCTGCCCAGGCGGCGGCGGCCTCGGCCGAAGGCAGGGCGCCGTCCCAGTCGCGCAGCTGGCGACCGGCGCGCTGGCTGGCGATCAGCAGCTGCAGGGCGGCGAGATCGACGGCCTCGGCCTCGCTCGGCACGACCTCGTCGAGGAAGCCGGGCAGGATCGAGCCGGTCAGGTAGGCCGACCAGGGGTCCTCGCGCTCGACCCGCTCGCCGCGCACCTGCACCCGCAGGCGCAGGCCGTCGGGGCCGAGCGCCAGCAGGCTGGCGTGCTTGCCGTCGAGCGCTTCGGTGAAGTCGACCGCGCCTTCGGCGGCGAGCCGCTGACGCAGGCTGGCCTCGGCGCGGGCGGCGGCGGCCAACATGGCGCTCCAGGGCTCCGCGGTGTGGCGCAGGGCGGGGTGGGCGCAGTCCTCGAGGGCGGCGTCGTAGGCGGCGGCGGACTGGGTCGCGTCGAGGCGGGCGCAGGCCGGGTCCAGACGCTGCTGGAGGTCCTGGCAGAGCTGGCGGCGCGCGTCGTCGAACAGGCGCACCGCGGCCTCGGCGCGGGCTCGTTCCGCGTCGGCGGCGAATCCATCCAGGCTCTCCTGCCAGCTGATCGCCTCCGCGGAGCTGCTGCCGGCGAGCTCGTCGCCGAGGGTCTGCCGCAGCTGGGCGGCGGTTTCCCATTCGCCGGCCTCGAGGGCGGCGGCGTGGTCGCGGCGCGCGCCGGCCAGCGCGTCGGCGGCGGCGCGCAGCACCTGGCTGCGCAG
>CAZXTO010000443.1:0-2912 GCA_964643675.1 uncultured Planctomycetales bacterium | reverse complement strand
ACTCAGGGGCGCCGCGCCGAGGCCGCCAAGCTGCTCGGCATCTCGCGCAAGGCGCTATGGCAGAAGGCCAAGGAGCTCGGCTTGGAGGGCGCATGAGGCACGCGCGCCTGGCGGCGAGCGAGGTGTGGGTGGTGGCCGACCTCCACCTGCCGCCCGACGACGACGCCGAGGCGCGCCGCTTCGCCGCGCAGCTCGCCGAGCTGCCCGACTCCTGCGAGGCCCTGGTCGTGCTGGGGGACCTGGTCGACGCCTGGGCCGGCCCGGGCAGCTGGCGGGAGCCCGGCTACCAGCCCCTGCTGGAGGCCCTCTCCCGCTTGCCGGAGCGCGGCATCGCCTGCTGGTTGCTGCGCGGCAATCGCGACGTGCTGATGGAGCCGCCCGACCTGGCGGGCTTCGGAGGCCACCTGGCCGACTCCCTGCTGCTGGAGCTCGGCTCGCGCCGCCTGCTGCTCAGCCACGGCGACGAGTACTGCCTGCGCGCCCGGCCCTACCAGCGGCTCCGACGCAGCCTGCGCTTCCGCCCGCTGCGGTGGCTGCTGCGGGCGCTGCCCTACCGCCTGCGGCGGCGCCTGGCCCAGCGCATGCGCGGCCTCAGCCGGGAGGCGGTGGCACGCAAGCCGCTCGACGCCATGGCCCTGGTCGACCAGGCGGTCGTCTCCGCCCTGGCCCGCCACGGCGCCGAGGAGGCCTTGATCGGCCACCTGCACCGCGCCGAGCGGCGTCCGCTGGGGCCGGAGCGCGCGCTGCGGGTGCTGCCGGCCTGGGGGCCGCAGCGGCCGCCTGAGCCGATTTGACCCCCCTCCGCAGCCCCGTAGAATATCCCGTTCCCATGTCCGACCTAGGCCCTTCGGAGCCGGTTCCGGTCATCGCCCTCGACGGCCACTCCGGTTCCGGCAAGAGCACCTTGGCGCGGCTCCTCGCCGCCCGGCTCGGCTGGTCCTACTTGGACTCGGGAGCCTGGTACCGGTCCCTCACCTGGGCCTGCCTGACCCAGGGCGCCGACCCGGCCGACGCCGGCCAGGTGCTCGACCTGCTCTCTCGCATCGACATCCACAGCCGCGCCGATGGCGCGGTGCTGGTCGACGGGCGCGTGCTCCAGGAGGAGATCCGCCGCCCCGAGATCGACGCCGCCGTCTCGGACGTGGCCGATCATCCCGCCGTGCGCGCCGCCCTCAACGAGAGGATGCGGGGCCTGCGCGAGCGCCCCGGAGTCTCCGGGGTGGTCGCCGACGGCCGGGATGCGGGAGCCGTCATCTTCCCCGACGCCGAGCTCAAGGTCTTCATCCAGACCGAGTTCGAGGTCCGGGCCGAGCGGCGGTTCCGGCAGCGCCTGGAGTCCTGTTCCGACAGCGAGCTCGCCGCCGTGCGGCAAGCCATGTCGGATCGTGACCAGCGCGACGCCGCGCGCGGCGACTCCGCCCCGCGTCGGCTCGCCGACAGCCAGGTGATCGACAACACCCGACTCTCCGTCGAGGAGGCGATCCGGCGCCTCCTGGACCTCGCCGCAACGCTGCAATCCCGCAGCGCCGAACGAGGCTAGCCCGCTCGGGCCGACGCACTCCGGACCCTACAACCCAAACCAACTCCATGGCTTCCAAAGACGCCGTTCGGCGCTACGAAATCGACGACGAAGAACTCGAGCGCCAGCTCTCCGCCGCCATCGGCGAGGAGTTCGCACTCGATGACGCGATCACGGGCCACACGGGCTCCGTCGAACCCGACAACATCGTTCCCGCCAAGGTCCTCGGCCACGACGAAGAGGCGCAGCGCGTCCTCGTCGACATCGGCGGCAAGGCCGAAGCGCCGATCCCCTTCTCCGAGTTCGAGGAGGGCCTGCCCGAGACGGGCTCCGAATTCGAGGTCTTCTACTACGGGGACGACCGCAACACCAACGTCCCGGTGGTCTCCAAGGCCGAAGCCGACCGCGAGCGCTCCTGGAGCAAGGTCGTCGGCGTCTACGAGCCTGGCGACGTGATCGAAGGCGAGGTCAAGAAGAAGATCAAGGGCGGCCTGTTGATCAACGTGGACGGCGTGCTGGTCTTCATGCCCGCCTCCCAGATCGACCTGCGCCGCACCGCCGAGCCGGCCGACCTGATCGGCAGCGAGGTGCGCGCCAAGATCGTCAAGATCGACGAGGAGCGGCGCAACATCGTCGTCTCGCGGCGCCAGCTGCTCGAGGAGGAGCGCGCCGAGAAGCGCGACTCCCTGCTGGCCGAGATCGCCGAGGGCCAGACCCGCAAGGGCGAGGTCAAGAACATCGCCGACTTCGGCGCCTTCGTCGACCTGGGCGGCATCGACGGCCTGCTGCACGTCACCGACATGTCCTACGGGCGCATCAAGCACCCGCGCGAGATGGTCAAGATCGGCGACATCATCGACGTCTACGTGTCGAAGATCGACCGCGAGCGCAACCGCGTCGCGCTGTCCCTGAAGGCCCTCAGCGAGGACCCGTGGGAGTCGATCGGCAGCCGCTACCCGGTCTCCAGCACCCACACCGGCCGCATCGCCAACATCGTGCCCTACGGCCTGTTCGTCGAGCTCGAGCCCGGCGTCGAGGGCCTGGTGCACGTCAGCGAGCTGTCCTGGACCCGCCAGAACCTCAACCCGGAGTCCGAGTACGAGAAGGGCGCCGAGATCGAGGTCTTCGTCAAGGCCATCGACCTCGAGAAGAAGGAGATGTCCCTGTCGGTGCGCGAGGTCGAAGGCAACCCGTGGGAGAAGATCGCCGAGTCCTACGTGCCCGGCACCGTCATCGAGGCCACGGTCAAGAACCTGGCCAGCTACGGCGCCTTCGTCGAGATCGAGGAGGGCATCGACGGCCTGGTGCACAACACCGAGGTCCACTGTCGCGGCGAGATAGAGCACCCGTCGGGGAGGGCGAAGAAGGGCGACCGCATCCAGTGCGAGGTCCT
>CAZXTO010000442.1:0-2916 GCA_964643675.1 uncultured Planctomycetales bacterium | reverse complement strand
GTGGTCGGCCTGAGCCTGCTGTTCCTCGACGCCCGCGCGGCGCGCGCCGAGGCCGAAGCCGAAGCGCGCACCGCCGAGCGGGTCGAGGCCTTCCTGGTCGAGCTGATCGGCGAGCTGTCGCCGGCCTCCTCGCGCGGGGCGCCGATCGATCCGGCGGCGATGGTCGCGCGCGGCGCCGAGCGCGCGCGCGAGGAGCTGGCCGAGGAGCCGGAGGTCCGCGCCACCCTGCTGATGACCCTGGGCAAGCTGAGCGCCCAGCTCGGCCGCTACGGTGAGGCCGAACCGCTCCTGCGCGAAGCCCTGGAGTTGCGCAGCGCCCACATCGGCGGCGAGGACGAGCGCACCCTCGAGGCGATGAACCAGCTCGCCCACGTGCTGGCGGCGCTCGGCCGCTACGACGAGGCGGAGGCGCAGTACGTCGCGGCGCAGGAGGGGCACGTGCGGGTGTTCGGCGCCGGCTCGCCGCAGGACCTCGAGAACCGCGGCAACCTGTCCTCGCTGTACTGGCGCCTGGGTCGGCACGAGGAGGCGCTGCCGCTGGCGCGTGATTCGCTCCAGGGCGTGGAGGCGATCTGGGGCGCGGAGCACGCGCACGCGCTGACCGCGCGCGGCAACCTGGCGGCCTTGCTGACCGCGCTGGGGCGGCTCGAGGAAGCCGAGCCGATGATGAAGCAGGTGCTGGAGGACCGCCGGCGGCTGGAGGGGGCGGATGCGCCCGGCGCGCTGGCTGTCCTGCTGCAGTACGCCAAGCTGGTCGAGGAGCGCGGGCGCGGGGAGGAGGCGGGGGGGCTCTACCGCGAGAACCTGGAGCTGTGCCAGAAGGTGTTCGGCGAGCGCCACCCCTCGACCGCCGGGGCCTGGCACGCGATCGGGGGATGGGCCTACGAGCGCGGCGGGGAGGATGCCGCGGCCTTCGAGGAGGCGGCCGCCGCCTTCCGCGCCGCCTGGGAGATCCGGAAGGAGGAGCTGCAGCCGGACCACCCCGGCGCCCTGATGAGCCTCAACAACCTGGTGCAGACGATGCACAAGATGGAGCGCGACGCCGACGCCCTGCCCTTGGCGGAGGAGCTGGTGGCGCTGACCCCGGCGACGGACAAGCGGCGCGCGGGGCGGCAGGCGCTTTTAGACGAGGTGCGGGAAGCGGCCTTGGAGCGGTGACGGGGGGCAGGGGTCCCCTTCGCTGAGGTCCATCCCGGGGGTCGCCGGGAGAAATCCGGAATTGGCTGTCCCACCCCGCGGGACTCCTGCGCTGCCTCAGCACAACCCAACAGGAGCACCCGCCATGACCCACCACCGGATTCCCTCTCTCCTCCTCCTCTCCGCCCTCCTGAGCGCCCCGCTCGCCGGCCAGGCCATCGAGGTGGCCAGCGAGAACGCCGCGGGCGACCCGGCCGACGCCGGCAGCGGCAGCGCGCGCATCACCGCCGACGGCCGCTACATCGTCTTCCACAGCGACGCCGGCAACCTGGTCCCGGGCGACACCAACGGCGTCTGGGACGTCTTCCTGCGCGACACCGTGCTCGACACGATCGAGCGGGTCAGCGTGTCCTCGGCCGGCGCCGAGGGCGACGATCACAGCGGCTACGCCGACATCACGGACGACGGCCGCTACGTGGTCTTCAGCAGCCGGGCCACCAACCTGGTCGCCGGCGACACGAACTACGCGCCGGACGTCTTCCTGCGCGACCGCACCCTGGGCACGACCGAGCGCGTCAGCCTGAGCAGCCTCGGCACGGAGCAGGGCAGCGGCCTGTTCGACTACACGCCGGCGGTGAGCGCGGACGGCCGCTTCGTCGCCTGGACGACGATCTTCAGCTTCCTCAGCATCGACTACGGCATCGACCGGGACGTCTATCTGCGCGATCGCAGCCTCGAGACCACCGAGCTGATGAGCTGGGCCGAGGACGGCAGCCAGGCGGCGGGTGGATGGGATCCGTCGATGAACGCGGCCGGCACGCTGGTCGCCTACACCAGCAACTCGCACATCACGCATGCGCTGGACACCGACTCGCTGGACGACGTCTTCATCCGCGACCGCGTGCTCGGCGCCAACGAGCTGGTCAGCCTGGGTTACACCGGCCTCGGGGGCTCGGGGCACAGCACGCGGCCGCGCATGACTCCGGATGGCCGCTACGTGGTCTTTGGCTCCAGCGCCTCCGACCTGGACGCGGTCGACACCAACAGCGCCAGCGACATCTTCCTGCGCGACCGGACCGCGGGCACGACCGAGCTGGTCAGCTACACCTCGACCGGCGCGGTCAGCAGCTTCATCAGCGGCGTCCATACTCCTGGCTGCATCGCGCCGGCGGTGTCCGACGACGGCCGCTTCGTGATCTTCCACGCCGACAACGTCGACCTGACGCCGCTGGAGAGTCCGGGGGTCTTCCTGCGTGACCGCAGCCTGGCCACCACCCAGCAGGTCGACACCGGCCGCTGGTGGAGCAGCTTCGTCGGCGACGGCCACACCCCGGACATCAGCAGCGACGGCACCGAGGCGGTGTTCAGCCTGCTCGACTCACCGCCCGGCAGCGGTTGGTATGACCAGGTCTTCCTGCGCCACGTCGACGACCGCGACTCGATCCACCTGACCGGCAGCACCGCGGTCTACGGCGGCTGGGGCTACACCACCAGCTACAGCGCCGACGGCGCCCCGGCCGGCGCGACCTGGCACCTGGCCTGGTCCTTCGAGCGCAGCGGCAGCACCGTGGCCGGGCAGCGGTTCGACATCGGCCCCGGCGCCACCGTGCTGGCGAGCGGCACCATCGCCGCCGACGGCACCATGAGCTACGTCAGCCCGCCCGTGCCCGCCAGCGTGGTCGGCCGCACCATCTGGCTCGAGCTGGCCGTGGAAGACGGCGCCGGCAGCTACCTCGACTCCAACGCCCACGAACTGGTCGTGATTTAGGGGTCAGACAT
>CAZXTO010000441.1:0-2926 GCA_964643675.1 uncultured Planctomycetales bacterium | reverse complement strand
GCAGCCTGCCGCGCGCGCGCTACGCCGAGAGCGCCGGTCCGCTCGCCCCGAGCCTGCGGCCGGTCTTCGTCTCCCTGTTGCTGGCCGACTGGCCGGCGGAGGAAGAGCGCGCCGGCTTGCTCCGGCGGCTCACCGAGGCCCTGGCCGCGGTCTGCGGGCGCCCGGCGGAGAACCTCCACGTCCTGCTGCAGCCGCCGGCGCGCGGCCGCATCGCCTTCGGCGGGGAGCTGGTCGAGTGAAGCGCTCGCCCGCTGGCGCCCGCCAGCGTGGTCGCGGCCACCGTCGCTAGACTGGCGGCATGATCCGCGGCGCCCACGCGATGTTCTACAGCTCCGATCCCGAGGCCACGCGCGCCTTCCTGCGCGACGTGCTCGCGCTGCCCGCCACGGACATCGGCCACGGCTGGCTGATCTACCAGCTGCCCGAAGCCGAGATGGGGGTGCACCCGCACGACCCCGAGGGCGAGCACGGCCGGCCCGCCGGCGTGCACGACATCTCCTTCTACTGCGACGACCTCGAGGTCGCGGTCGCCGCCTTGAAGGCCAAGGGCGTGGAGTTCGACGGCGAGATCGAGGACCACGGCTTCGGTCTGGTGACCCACTTCCTCGCTCCCGGCGGCCTGCGCATGATGCTCTACCAGCGCCGCTACGAGACCGGCGGGGCCGGCTGCCCGGCCGACTGAGGCCGACGGATCGAGCGGTGTCCGACGACTTCCGAAACGTGTACGAGGACGGCGTCGACGGGGTCAGCGAGGCGGCCGTGGCGCCCTGGCGCATCGATCTGCTCGAGGCCGCCTCGGTCGCCGGCCGGGCCGCCCCGGGCGCCGAGCAGGCCTGAGTCGTATCTTGGCCCCATGGGCGCACCCCTCCTCCCGCTGCTCGGCCTGCTCGGCGGCCTGCTGCTCGGCGCTTGCGCCGGCGCCGGCGCCAACGACGATGGCGCCGCCTCGCGCGCCACCGCGGCCGACCGCTCGGCCCCGTCCGCCGTCGAGGACCCGCTCGGCCTGCTCGGGCTGGAGCTCGAGCAATTGCAGGACCGCCACGGCCGAGCCACCGGCGTGGAGGCCCTGCACGGCGTCCAGGCGGTGCGCAGCGACCCGCGCGCCAGCGGCGATCGGATCCACGCGGTGCACCGCTACCTGCAGTTCGACGCCTACCTGAACCTCGAGGGGGTGGTCATCGGCTACACCCTGAAGAGCGGCGCCTCCGGCGCCTACGGCAGCTGCCCCGACCCGGACGCCGGCTGAGCATGAGCGCCGTCGCCTCCGCCGTCGAGCAGCTCGCCGAGCGCTTGCGCGTCAGCGACTCGGTGCTGTTCGTGACCGGCGCCGGCATCTCGGCCGACTCCGGTCTGCCGACCTACCGCGGCATCGGCGGGCTCTACGAGGACCGCGACACCGAGGAGGGGGTGCCGATCGAAGTCGCGCTCAGCGGGCCGATGCTGGAGCGCGACCCGGCGCTGACCTGGAAGTACCTGTGGCAGATCGGCCGCGCCTGCCACGGCGCCGAGCCCAACGACGCCCACCTGGTGATCGCCGGCCTGCAGGAGCGCCGCGCGGTGCGGGTGATGACCCAGAACGTCGACGGCCTGCACCGGCGCGCCGGCAGCCGCGACCTGATCGAGGTCCACGGCAACGCCGACGAGCTGCTGTGCCTCGGCTGCGGCCGGGAGTCGACCGCCGGCGAGCTGCTCGGCGGCTACGCCGCGCCGATCGAGCTGCCGCCGCGCTGCGCCGATTGCGGCGGCCTGCTGCGGCCGCAGGTGGTGCTGTTCGAGGAGATGCTGCCGATGCCGGTGCTCGAGGCCTTCCAGCAGCTCGGCGAGACCGCCTTCGACCTGGTGGTGGTGGTCGGGACCACGGCCGTCTTCCCCTACATCCAGCTCCCGGTGGTGACCGCGCTGTCACAGGGCCTGCCGGTGGTGGAGATCAACCCGCAGCGCACCGAGCTCTCCGGGGTGGTCACGCTGCACATCCCCGAGCGGGCCGCGCCGACCTTGCGCTCGGCCGCCGCGCTCCTCTCCCACGATGGAACCCGATGATCCCTCAACCCCAGAAGGCCTGGCTGCTCCCCCTCGTCCTGCTCTCCCTGGTGGCGTTGATCCACATGCTCAACGCCCGCGACGGTCTGCAGGACGCGATCTACTACCTCTGCGCGGTCATCGGCTTCAGCGCGGTCTTCGTCGGGCTCTCGATCGGGGGTCGCCGAGGCCAGGGCGGCGGCACGGGCCAGGATGGAGACGCACCTCGCTGATTGCGGCGTCGAGGCCGACACCCTCTCCGAGGCCGAGCGCGCGGCCTTGGACGAGCGCGGCTACCTGTTGCGGCGCGGGTTGATCGATCCGGGCTGGCTGGAGCGGCTGCGCGCCGCCTTGGAGGCCGCCTTCCTCCAGCCGGCCGACGAGGAGCTGGTGCGCCGGACCGGCACCCGCCACGCCGACGGCCTGCCCTGGCGGGACGCCGCCTTCGACGGCGTCTACACCCATCCGGTGGTGCTGGCGGCGGTGCACCATGTGCTCGCGCGGCCCTTCCGGCTGCTGTTCCTCGGCGGCCGCGACCCGCGGCCGGGCTTCGGCCAGCAGGGCCTGCACGGCGACTGGCTGCCGCGTCTGCCGCGCGAGCCCTTCCACGCCGTGACCGCGATCTGGATGCTCGACGACTTCAGCGCCGCCAACGGCGCCACCCGCCTCGTGCCGGGCAGCCACCTGCTGCCGCGGGCCCTGCCTGCGGCGCTGCGCGATCCGGCGGCGCGTCACCCGGAGGAACAGGTGGTCGAGGCCCCGGCCGGCTCGGTGCTGGTCTTCAACGCCCACCTCTGGCACAGCGGCCGGCGCAACGACTCCGACGGACCGCGGCGCGCCCTGCAGTGCCAGTTCGTCGGCGAGGACGTGGCCCGCCCCGGCGCGCCGCCGCCGGCCGTCGTGCCCG
>CAZXTO010000440.1:0-2932 GCA_964643675.1 uncultured Planctomycetales bacterium | reverse complement strand
CCGAGCAGGCCGCGCAGGCCCGGCGCGGCGCCGCCCGGCCCGCGCCGCAGCAAGCCGGGCAGGCAGGCGACGGCGAACACCACCCCGGTCAGCGGCCGGCACAGGAAGATCCACCCCGAGGCCGCGCCGAGGGCGACGGCGTTGGGCCAGAAGCGACCGTCGCGGTCGCGCAGCCGCAGCAGGAACAGGAAGCCGAGCAAGGCCGCGGGTAGGGCGAACAGCTCCGACTGGTAGGAGCTCTGCACCAGCAGGAAGAAGGGCGTGGTGGCCAGCAGCACCGGCGCCCAGGACGGCGCCGCCACCCCGAAGCGGCGCGCCAGCCGCAGCAGCAGCACCACGCTGAGCAGCCCGGCCAGCACCGGGCCGGCGGCGGGCGCGCCCACCGCGGTGAACGGGGCGAGGAACAGCGACGGCCCCGGCGGGTACTTCGAGAAGCGCACGCCGCGCTCGGCGTCCTCGTAGAGCTGCCGCTGGTGGGTCGGGCAGTGGGCGACCGGGTCGCGGTAGAAGCGGTGGCCGAGCGGCTCGCTGAGCTCGCCCTCGGCGAAGACCCGGGCCTGGAACAGCAGCGCCTGCTCGTCGTTGGTGACGGTGGTCGGCAGGCGCAGGTGGCCGGCGGCGGTGGCGAGCAGGGCCACCGCCAAGGCCAGCATCAGCGGCGAACCGGCGCGTTGCACGGGCAGCGCCGGAAGCAGGCGCGCGAGCAGCAGGGCCAGCGGGAACACCGCCAGCGCCCCGACCAGATCCCCCGGCTGGAGGCTCCGCTCCCCCAGCCAGGCGCCCAGCAGGGCCGGGACCGCGCCCAGGACCAGGGCCAGGACCAGCCAGCGCGACTTCAGCACCCCATCGGCTTGCACCGCCCCAGGATAGCCGCGGAGGCCGCCGCCTGAACCGCTCCAGGTTCCGGAAATATAGGCCCGGACTAGGTTTGCGATCTCCCAACAAGGAGGGAACCGAAGCCCGTTTCGTGGGTCATACTTCAGAGTTCCCTGGCCCATCCCCAAGAACGAAGATCCCCATGAAGACCCGCGTCTGGTTCCCGCTGCTGCTCGCAGCCCTTCCTTCCTCCCTCCTCGCCCAGCAATCGCCCGAGCGCAGCTTCGCCGAGCGACCGGGTGAGGCCGAATTCTCCGGCCGCATGATCGTGCGTCCGCTGCAGATCGACGCCCTGCTCGACGCCGGCCTGGACCTGGTCTCGGCCCAGGCGCGCCACGCCGCCGCTGTCGACCGGCTGGCCGGCTACGAACGCATCGAGGTCTTCGCCGAGGTCGACGAGCACATCGTGCGGCTGCCCGAAGGGATGAGCGAGAACCAGTTCGCCGCCTCGCTGAGCGCCACCGGCGACTACGAGTACGTCGAGCCCGACTGGTGGGTCTACCCGGTGAAGGTGCCGAACGATCCGCAGTACTCGCAGCAGTGGCACCACCCGATCATGTCCAGCCCGGCCGGCTGGGACGTGCGCACCGGCGACCCGAATTACATCGCCGCCTTCGTCGACACCGGCGTGCTGAAGAGCCACGAAGACCTGGGCGCCTCGCTGGTGCCCGGCTACAACTCCGTCAGCGGCCTGACCGAGGCCCAGGGCGGCGACGTCTCCGACGTCAACGGCCACGGCACCAACGTCGCCGGCTGCATCGGCGCCATCGGCGACAACGGCAAGGGCGTCGCCGGGGTGGCCTGGGAGGTCAGCCTGATGCCGATCCGCACCAGCAACGACCCGGGCGGCGGCGCCTACATGAGCGACCTCACCGAGGGAGCCCGCTGGGCCGCCGACAACGGCGCCGGCTCGGTCAGCGTCAGCTACTCGGGCGTCGACTCGAGCGCGGTCAACACCTGCGGCGACTACTGCGACGCCGCCGACTGCATCGTGCTGTGGGCCGCCGGCAACTCCGGTATCGCCTTGAGCGGCTTCGACTGGCAGAACGTGATCGTGGTCGGCGCCACCGACCAGTCCGACAGCGCCGCCTGGTTCACCAACACCGGCTCGCCGATCGACGTGGTCGCGCCCGGCGTGGACATCCGCACCACCTCCCGGAACGGCAGCTACTCCTCCGTCAGCGGCACCAGCTTCTCCGCCCCGCTCAGCAACGGCGTGGTGGCGATGATCCGCATGGAGTACCCGAACCTGAGCACCTCCGAGGTGCGCCAGCACCTCTACGACGCCTGCGACGACCTCGGTCCCGCCGGCGAGGACAACACCTACGGCCACGGCCGGGTCAACCTGGAGACCTCCCTCAGCGGCGCCTTCTCCACCATGGACCTGTCGGTCGCCAACCTGATCGCCGGTCAGACCGCCACCTTCACCTCCACCGGTGCGGTGCCGAGCGCCCAGGTCTACGTGGTGCGCTCGCTGCAAGGCACCGGCTCCCACTTCGTCTCGCAGCTCAACGTGACCCTGGGGCTGAGCAGCCCGAAGTTGGTCGGCAGCTCCATCGCCGACGGCGCCGGCAACGCGGTGCTGAACCTGAACGTGCCGCTCGGCGCCTCGGGTCGCATGGTGTGGCTGCAGTCCGCGGGGGTCGACGCCCTCAGCAACGTGGTCCAGGCCTACATCCCCTGATCGCGACGGCGCGGCGCCTGCCCCGGCAGGCCGCCTGCTCGATTGGGCGGAGCGGTTTCGCTCCGCCCATCTTCTTTTCCCGGCTCGCCTCCTCCCCTCCACTCGCGGCCGCCGCTCGTTAGGCTCGAGCTCCCGGCGACGCTCTTGCCGCCCTCGGCCGCGCCGGCCGGACCGCCTCTTGATCCGTCTCCTCCCCCGCTCGCCGCGCACCTGGGGCTTGCTCCTGATCGTGCTGGCCTGCGGCTGGAGTTTCGGCCGCTCGCGGCTGCGGGCGCCGGAGCGCTCCCTCCAGCTCCACACCAACCAGCACCTGGCGGCCGGCATCGACTCCCCCGGCCGCGGCCCGGCGCCGGCCCAGCTGGTGGTGGCGAC
>CAZXTO010000439.1:0-2946 GCA_964643675.1 uncultured Planctomycetales bacterium | reverse complement strand
CCGCTTGAGCCTTTTTCTTCCCGCCCCGGGGTGCGCGAGCGCCCCGGGGCGTGTGGTAGAATCCCCGTATGGCTCGAAGCAATGAGCGAGGCGGCGCCGAGCGCTGCACCTTCTGTGAGAAGGTGCGGGCCCAGGTCCAATCCTTGATCGCCGGCCCCCCTGGCATCTACATCTGCAACGAGTGCGTCGACATCTGCAACTCGATCCTCCACGAGGAGGACCGGCGCCTGGAGAAGGCCGAGGGCGCGCCCACCGGCGGCCCGGTCGAGTGCCCCACCCCGCGTGAGATCGTCGCCCGCCTCGGGGAGTACGTCTACGGCCAGCCCGAGGCCAAGAAGGTGCTCGCGGTGGCGGTCTACAACCACTACAAGCGGCTCCAGGCCATGGCCGGCCAGCACGAGGTGGAGGCCCTGAAGGAGGTCGACCTCGAGAAGTCGAACGTGCTGCTGGTCGGGCCCACCGGCTCCGGCAAGACGCTGATGGCGCGGACCCTGGCCAAGGTCCTGGACGTGCCCTTCGCGATCGCCGACGCCACGACCCTGACCGAGGCCGGCTACGTCGGCGAGGACGTCGAGAACATCCTGCTGAAGCTGCTGCACGCCTGCGACTTCGACCTCGAGCGGGCCCAGCGCGGCATCATCTACATCGACGAGATCGACAAGATCGCGCGCACGACCCAGAACGTGTCCATCACGCGCGACGTGTCCGGCGAGGGCGTGCAGCAGGCGCTGCTCAAGATCCTCGAGGGCACCAGCGCCAACGTGCCGCCCCAGGGAGGCCGCAAGCACCCTGAGCAGAGCTGCATCCAGATGGACACGACCGGCATCCTGTTCATCTGCGGCGGCACCTTCTCGGGCATCGAGGAGCTCATTGGCCGCCGCATCGGCGAGGGCACGATCGGCTTCCACGGCGAGGGCGACGAGGTCGCCGACGCCGGCGACCTGACCGACCGCGAGCGGCTGCTGCCCGAGCTCGCCACCAAGGACCTGATCGACTTCGGCCTGATCCCCGAATTCGTCGGCCGCCTGCCGGTGCACGTGAACCTGCACGAGCTGCTGGCCGAGGACCTGGTCCACATCCTGACCGAGCCGCGCAACGCGCTCGCCAAGCAGTACCAGGCCTACTTCGCCATGGAGGGCCACGAGCTCGCCTTCACCGAGGAGGCCCTCGAGGCCATCGCCAACCTGGCCTATGAGCGCCAGACCGGCGTGCGCTCGCTGCGCTCGATCCTGGAGGAGACCCTGCACGAGCTGATGTTCAGCCTGCCGGACTTCGAGGGCGCGAGCCGCTTCGTGGTCACCGGCGAGATGATCCGCACGGGGAGCGCCTCCGTGCTGCTGGAAGGTCTGGAAGGCGAAGCCGCGGCGTAACGCGGTCCCGGAGGCGGCCTAGAATGACCCGTTCGGGCGGCCGCGCCGCCCCCGCTGCCCTTGCTGCCGATCCCCGCCGTCCTGCCGCTCTGGCTCGCCCTGCTGCCTGCGCCCCAAGCGCAGGAAGCCGCCGCGCCCCCCTTCCACCTCGAGCTCCCCGAGGGATACGCCGCCTGGGAGGGCGCCGAGGAGGCTCCCGGCTGGTGGATCTCCCGCCACCAGGACCAGCCCGCCGCCTTCACCGTCCGGCACCAGCTGCTCGAGACTGCCGGCGCCGACGCCGGCCGCCTGGCCGAGCAGCGCCGCCGCGACTACTGGACCCCCAGCCTGGGGCAGGTCTCGGCCACGATCGAGGTCTGGGAGGGGCAGCTGGGCGGCGCTCCGGCGGTCGGCAACCGGATCCTGGCCGAGGTGCGCGGGCAGCGGCGCGCCATCGTCGAGCGCTTCCAGATCCACCTCGACCACCTGATCCTGGTGACCTGGGAGGGCGACGGGGCCGAATTGGAGGCCGCCGAGCGGGTGCTGGACGGCTTCCTGCCGCCCCCGACCTGGCGCCCGGCGCCGCTCGAGCTGGACTCGGGCCGCGGCGGCGGGCCGGCGCCGCTGCCCTCGCCCGGGCACTTCCAGGTCCGCTTCGACGCCGCCACCGACCAGCAGGACCAGCAGGTCTGGGTGACCCTGAGCTTCCAGGCCGCCCCCTGGCTGGCCTCGCGGAGCAGCCTGCGCTGGCGCATCCCGGGCGAGCCGGAGCCGGTCGAGCTGGAGCTGGACCGCGGGGTGTGCCGGCTGGAGTACCCGCTGGTGCACGGCTCCGACCCCCACCAGGCCCACGAGGTCGGCCTGGCGATGGACCGCTTCAGCATCGCCACCGCCCAGGTCTCGGCCTGGTTGGCGGCGCCGATCCTGGAGGAGCTGGAGCGCGAACCCGGCCGCCCGGTCCAGCCGCCCTCCTGGCGCCTGGAGGCCCGGGTGCCGGCCCACGTCAGCGCGCTGTCGGCGCTGCCCGCCGAGTCCGACGAGCTGGACCCGGCCGCCCGCGTCCGCACCCTGCAGTTCCCCGCGGTCGAGACTGGCCGCGGCTGGCCCTTCGTGCTGATGGGGCAATTCACCCCCACCACCATCGCCGGCCTGAGCCTGGCCAAGCGCAGCGGCGCCAAGTCGCGCGACGTCGACGCCCCGGTCCGCTTCCTGGCGCGGGTCCAGCGGGCCCTCCGGGAGCGCTTGCCGAGCGCCGGGGCCCAGGTCTGGAGCGTGACCAGCTTCCCCGGCACCGGCGACCGGGTCCTGCCCGGGGTGCTCTTGCTCGACGAAGAGCGCGGCTGGCTGCAGCAGGCGGTCGACCAGGAGTGGGGCACCGAGGGCGGCACCCGCCGGCGCGGCCTGGCGGAGCTGGTGGTCTCGCGCGCCTTCGGCCTGGAGCTGCGCGGCAGCGGCAGCGCCGCCCCCTTCCTCGAGGCCTCGCTGACCGCCTTCCTGGCCCAGCGCCTGCTCGCCGAGCTGGGCTACGAGGAGGAGGCCGCAGCCCTCGCCGCCGGCTGGGCCCGCCATGACGCCGCCGCCGGCCCCCTGCCGGGGC
>CAZXTO010000438.1:0-2950 GCA_964643675.1 uncultured Planctomycetales bacterium | reverse complement strand
GGGCGCCACCTCGGCGCCGGCGGCCGCGGCCCGCTCCAACAGCTCGGCCGGCGCGCGCTCGTCGTGCAGCACCCAGCGCAGGGCGGCGCCGGCCTCGAGCGCGTCCTCGAGCAGGTGAGGACCCTCCAGCAGCGCGTGCTCGCGGTCCTTGCCGGCCCGCACCGCCCGCGCGGCCTTGAGCCGGACGTTGGCGGCGGAGCGGACGGGCTCGGGATCGCGCATCCGCGCATTCTAGGCCCCCGGCGCAAGCGCCCTACACTACCCCCGGATGCCCGAGGACACCCCCCGCGAGGCCCTGGTCGTGCGCGTCGACGCGCGCCAGTGCGAGGTCTGCGCCGACCTCCACGACGAGGCGCGGCCGGCGGTGCTGCGCGGGCGGCTGTTCGAGGAGCGCGGCGAGGACAAGATGCCGGTCGCGGTCGGCGACCGGGTCGAGCTGAGCCGCGACGAGCACACCGGCGAGCTCGCCATCGACGCCATCCTGGAGCGGCGCAACGCCTTCGCCCGCCGCGCCGCCGGCGAGGACGTGCGGCGCCAGCTGCTGGCCGCCAACCTCGACCAGGTGGTGATCGTGTCCTGCTTCGGCACGCCCCCCTTCTCGAGCATCCTGACCGACCGCATCCTGACCGCGGCCAGCTTCGCCGGCATCCCCGCGGCGTTGGTCCTCAACAAGACCGACAAGGCCAAGCGGCGCAAGATGGAGCGCGTCATCGCCACCTACCACGGCGCCGGGCTGGCGGTGCTGCCGACCTCGGCCGAGCGCGAGGAGGGCATCGACGAGCTGGCGGCCCTGCTGCGCGACCGCACCAGCGTGCTCTACGGCCTGTCGGGGGTGGGCAAGAGCTCGCTGCTGAACTGCATCGAGCCCGGCCTCGGCCTGCGCACGCGCGAGGTCTCGGCCGCGCTCAAGTCCGGCCGCCACACGACCACCTTCGCCCGGCTCTATCCGCTGGCGATGGGCGGCGCGGTGGTCGACACCCCGGGCGTGCGGGTGTTCCGCCCCTACGGCATCCCGCCGCACGAGCTGCGCCTGCACTTCCCCGAGCTGGCCGAGGTCGGCGCCGACTGCCGCTTCCCCGGCTGCCAGCACCGCGGCGAACCGGACTGCGCCGTGGCCGCCGGGCTGGAGCAGGGCGGCATCCCCGACAGCCGTTACCGCTCCTACCAGGAGCTGCTCGAGGAGCTGGAGGGCGTCTACGGCGGCACCGCGCCGCAGGAGGAGGATCCCTCCGGCGGCCGCGCCGCGCGCGGGAGCAAGCCGAAGCCGCCGCGGCGGTAGGCAGCTTCGGACCGACCTTCTCCTCGAAGCGTCCACCTGCCCTAGAATGGGACACGGGTATGACGAGAGAATGGAATGGGAGGCTGCCTTGGATGGACCCCGTGGTCCTCAGCGCAGGCGCCTTCACGCTCCACTTCCTCATCCGGTGGCATGAGAATGCCGAGGCCCGGGAGTTCCAAATGGCGGGACTCTGTTTCGGAGTCGTCCTCTTTCGCATCGGCCTGTCCGCAGGTTTGCTCCTCCGGTCCCCCCGCCGGGAGAGCCCGCAGGTGAAGGAGCGAGAGGATCAGACCGAGCCGCCGAGTTCCGATGGATGAGAGGGTCGACGGACTCGCACGCACTTCACCTCCGGCCGAGAGCGAGGCCGCGCCTCTAGGAACGGCCGCCGACGACCTCCGGCAAGCGCTCCCCCGCCAGCTCCACCACCCGCTCCACCACCTTGCCCAGGATCGCGTCCGGGGTGCTCGCGCCGGCGGTGAAGGCCACCGCCACCGAGCCCTCGGCCGGTAGCCAGCCGAGCTGCTCGAGGATCTGGCCGGTGTGGCGGTCGCGGTGCTGGAGGCGGTCGCGTTCGAGCGACTCGGGTCCCTCGATGTGGTAGGCCGGCACCTCGTGGGCGTCGCCCACCCGCGCCAGGTTGCGGGTGTTCGAGCTGTCGTAGCCGCCGACCACGATGAAGAGGTCGGGCTCGCGGCCGGCGACCGTGTTGGCGGCGTCCTGGTTGTCCTGGGTGGCGGCGCAGATGGTGTCGAAGTCGCGGAAGCTCTCCGCCAGCCCCTCCCCCCCGTCGCGCCGCTCCAGCGCCCGCCGCAGCCGCTCGGCGATCGCGCGCGACTCGCTGGCCAGCATCGTGGTCTGGTTGATCACCCCGATCCGCGCCAGGTGCGCGGCCGGATCGAAGCTCGGCTCGACCGCTTGCGGGTGCAGGCCGTTGGCCAAGGCGGCCTCGCTCAGGCGGCCTTCGAGGAAGCCGGCCAGGACCTCGGCCTCGGCCATGTTGTGCACCACGACGTAGTGGCCGCCGTGGTGGCGCACCAGCGAGCAGGTCGCCCGCGTCTCGTCGTGCCCCACGGTGCCGTGGACGACGGTGGTGAAGCCCTCGCGCAGGTACTTCAGCGCCCGCTTGTGCGGCTTGATCACCCACGGGCAGGTGGTGTCGACGATCTCCACCCCGCGCGACTCCAAGAGCTGCATCTCCTCGACCTCGGCCGAGAAGGCCGGCACCACCACCACGTCCTCCGCTCCGAGCGCCTCGATCGCTCCCTCCTGCGCCAGCGGCCCCTTCAGGAAGCCGATGCCGAGGCGGCGCATGTCGTCGTTCACGCGCGGGTTGTGGATGATCGAGTTGATCAGCCACATCGGCCGCTGGCCGAACTCCGCGCGCGCGTCGCGCACCATCGCCAGGGCGCGGTCCACCCCCCAACAGAAGCCGAAGCTGGGCGGCAGCAGCAGCCGCAGCCGGCCGGCCTGCAGCTCGCCGGCCTCGCGCAGGTGGTCGACCAGAGGGCTGCGGTAGGTGTAGCGGGCGTCGGGATCGTCGTACAGCTCGGTCATCGTTGCAGGGGCTGGGTGCGCGGGCGCAGCTCGCCGACCAGGTAGGTCGAGCCGGTGGCGAGCAGCACCTCGGGGCCGGCCGGCAGCACCGGCGCCGGCAGCGGGGTGGCGCCGAAG
>CAZXTO010000437.1:0-2958 GCA_964643675.1 uncultured Planctomycetales bacterium | reverse complement strand
GGTGCCGTTGGTGGAGCCGAGGTCGCGGAAGCGGACCGTGCCGTCGTCGCCGACCTGGAGCTCCAGGTGGCGGCCCGAGACCGCCGAACCCTGGAGCACCAGGACGGCGGATGAGTGGCGACCGACGAGGTGGGTGCCGGAGCCGAGCTCAGCGACCCGGCCTTCCTCGGGGCCGTTGAGGATCTGGATGCGAATCATGCAGAAGTGAGGTTCCCCTCCGGACTTCCGTGCGAGATGGCAGTCTAGGGGGACGCACGGAGCCGGGCAACGAGACGGCCCGTCCCCATTAGCCCAGGGGGGCCCCGGGGTTACGATCCTCGCCTGGGCGATGCGCTTCTTCTTCCTCCCCGAGCACCCCGGCCGGCACGACGGTCCATGGACCGCCCCGCGGGTCCTGGTCCAGCACCTGAAGGCCCTCCGCGTTCCGCCCGAAGAGGAGTTCTTGCTGTTGCCGCCCTCCGGCGAGGCCTGCCAGGCCCGCTGGCCGGGCCGCGAGCAGCTCGAGCTGGCCGGCCCCCGTCCCCGCCCCACCCTGCCGCTGCGCCCGGTCCAGCTCTTCACCGCCTGGCCCAAGGGGCCGCGGGCCGACGCCCTGGTCGAGCGCGCCGCCGAGGCCGGCGTGGCCCGGATCCAGCCGGTGGTGTTCGAGCGCAGCATCTCCGGCCGCGAGCCCTTCCGCCCCAATCGCCTCGAGCGGTGGCGCCGGATCGCCCTGGAGACCTGCCAGCAGTGCCGCAACCCCGCCCCTCCCCAGTTGGCGGAGGCCCCGCTCGGGCTGGAGCAGGCCCTCGAGGCCGCCGACGAGGCGGGCCCGCTGCTGCTGCAGCCGGGAGCGCCTCCCCTGCTGGACCAGCTCCCCGCGCCGGAGCAGCCGCTCAGCCTCTTCATCGGCCCCGAGGGCGGGCTCAGTCCGGCCGAGCTCGCCGGCCTCCAGGACCGCGGCCTGCCCCGCGCCGGCCTGCTGCCGATGGTGCTCCGGATCGAGGCCGCCGGGCCGCTGGCGGCGGCCATCGCCCAGCTCGGCCCCGCCTCATAGCCACCCCCGCTCGAGGAAGGAGACGTAGCGGCCGGCGCCGCAGACCACGTGATCGAGCAGCTCGATCCCCATCAGACGGCCGGCGCGGACCAGCCGGCGGGTGGTGGCCCGGTCTTCGGCCGAGGGTTCCGGATCGCCAGAGGGGTGGTTGTGCGCCACCACCACGGCAGCCGCCCGGAACACCAAGGCCGGCCCGTAGACCTCACGCGGGTGGACCAGGGAGGCGGTCAGGGTGCCGGTGCTCAGGCCGCCTTCGTGCAGCAGGCCGCCCTTCGCGTCGAGGTAGAGGGCGTGGAAGCACTCCACCCGGCGGCCGGCGAAGCGCGGCGCCATGAAGCGCCACACCTGCTCGCCGGTGCGCAGGGCCGCCCCCGGCGGCGGATGGGAGAAGACCGCCCGCCGCCCGAGCTCCATGCCGGCGGCCAGCCGCTGGGCGGTCCGCGGGGCGATCGCCAGGCGCTCGCGCAGCTCCGCCGCGGGCAGGCCCAGGAGCCCGGCGGCGCCGCCAGCCTCGAGAGCCCGGGCGGCGGAATCGCCCAGGCGGGAGGCGCCGAGGGCCCGAGCGAGCAGGTCGCGGTCGTCGATCTTGCGGCAGGTGGCGAGGCTCATCGCCGATGCAGACGAGCCGGCCGCCGATCGGTTACGCCTCTACCCGCCCAGCGAGCGCCGGTGCTCGGCGTCGACCTGCTCGGCGGTCTTGCCGAAGGTGGCGCGGAAGGCGGCCTCGAATCCGTCCCGGCGCAGGTTCTCGAACAGCAGGGCGTAGACCGTGGGGCCGTACTCCTCGGTCAGGAAACGGCACAGGGAGAGTGAGTAGGCGTAGGCCAGGGTCACCCGCTCGCGCTGCTTCCAGGCGGTCCAGTCGCCGGCCAGGCGGGCCAGCTCGGGGGCCGCGGCGTCCTCCAGGCGACGGCGGGCGGCCGCCACCGAGCGGTCCTCCACCAGCTGGGCCAGCCCCTCCTGGAACCAGGTCGGCAGGGCCGGGCCGAGCCGGTGGAGAGCGGCGTGCACGAACTCGTGGCGCATGGTCCCGCGCAGCCGCTCGCGCTCGGCGCCGTAGTCGCCGACCGACAGCCGGATGCGCCCGTCGTAGAGGCCGGCCGACCACTCCGGCGCGTCGGCCAGGTAACGCTCCCGGTCGAGCACCAGCACCAGGATGCGGTCGGTCGGTGCCAGGCCGAAGTCACGGGCCACCCGGAGGTAGGCGTCCTCGAGGTCGCTCATCACCTGCGGCACCGCCTGCACCAGAGCGGGCCGGCGCGGGTCGTAGCGGAAGTCGAAGTGGGCCGAGGAGTCGGTCAGGAAGCCGCGCACCGCCTCGTGCTCCTCCTCGAGCTGGCGCAGGCGACGGGCCAGCTCGCGGTCCTCCGGGGCGGCCTCGACCGCGGCGCGCAGGATCTCGAGCGCGGCCTCCAGCTCGCCGGCCACCGCCCGCAGATCGGCCGCCAGACGGGCGGCGCCGAGGTTGGCCGGGAAGTCGGCGCGGACCCGGTCGACGGCCTCGCGCGCCGCCTGGCGCTGCCCTTGTCGCAGCATGATCTGGGCCGCCATCAGCTCGTTGTGGCCGCCGTCGCGGTCCACTCCGGCGCCGTCGCGGAAGGCCTGCAGGGCCTCCGGAAGGCGGCCGGCGTCGGCCAGCTCCGAGCCGCGGTGGCCGAGCGCCCGCGCCAGGTTGAGGGCCACCACCGGATCCGCCGGGGCCAGCGCGCGGGCCTTCCGGAAGGCCTCGACCGCCGCCTCGGCGGCGCGCTCTTCGAGCAGGGCCACGCCGCGTTCGTTCCACTCGGCGGCGGTCTGCGGCTCCCCCTCGGCCGGCGGCGCGGGCGGGGCCTGGGCCGCCGCAGGCGGGGCGACGGCTGCCGCGAGCTGGGCCAGGAACCTGCGGCGGCGGGCCATCATGGTGAATCGGGAGCGGCATGGAG
>CAZXTO010000436.1:0-2962 GCA_964643675.1 uncultured Planctomycetales bacterium | reverse complement strand
CTCCGCGCCGGCGGCGGCCCCGGAGGCCGCCCCGGAGCCCCCGGACGAATCGGCCGCGGCCGCTCCGGGAACCCAAACCGCCTGACCCGGACCGCCTCCGGGGCTGGTAGACTTCCGGACTCCGGTTTCCCGGCGAAGCCCCGATGAGCAAGTCGCAGAGCAAGAACAAGCCTGACTTTTCCGGCCACGTGCAGCCCCGCGCTGCCTCGGAAGAGCACGCCGAACCCAAGAAGAAGAACACCGCCCTCCTGTTGGGGCTGGCGATCTTCTGCCTCCTGATCTTCACCGTCACCGGCCCGATGACGGCGGTCTTCCGGCAGCTGATGGCGCCCTCCGCGGGCGACGTCGCCACCCTGGTGCTGCCCAGCGGACCGTCGGCCATCACCTTCGACGACTATCGTCAGGCCAACCTGTTGATGGACACCCAGGCCTACCTCTTCACCGGCCGCCGCGCCAAGGTCGAGGACGAGGAGATCCTGGCCTACGCCACGCTGCGCAAGCTGGCCGAGGAGATGGACGTCTTCGTCACCGATCAGGACCTGCAGACGCAGATCCAGATCATGATGCAGATCCGCCAGATCAGCGACTACCGGCAGCTGTGGCGCACCCACGGCTACGGCAACGCGGTGGCCTTCGAGGACAGCCTGCGCGACCTGCTGAAGGTCTCGATGGTCCAGCGCATGCTCTCGGTGGGCGCCGGCTCGGTCAGCGACGCCGACGTCATCGAGCGCTGGGAGAAGGACTTCGAGGAGCTCCAGCTGGAGTACGTGGTGTTCCGCGGCGAGGACTTCGTCGACGCCGCCGCGGCCTTGCTGCCGACCGACGAGGAGCTGGCGGTCTTCTACGAGGGCGGCCTCAGCTACAACCAGAAGGCCGAGCTCGAGAAGGACGAGATGCTGGCCTTCGACGCCCTGGTGGTCAGCGCCGACGCCCTGATGACCGACGCGGTCAAGGCCTGGGCCGCGCAGGACCCGCCCTCCGACGACGCCCTCCAGGGCTTCTACGAGATGCGGCGCTTCGAGCTCTACATGCGCGATCAGGAGGACCCGGACTACGACGAGACCGACCCGATCAAGCCCTTCGAGGAGATCCGTGACCAGGTCACCGAGCACTACCGGCTGAACGCCGCGGTGCTGGCCCTGGCGGCCGAGCTGGGGCAGCGGGCCAAGGACGGCGAGGAGGTCGACCTGGCCGCCTACGCCGCCGAGAAGGGCGTCGAGCTGGTCCGCATCGACGAGCCGGTGCCGGCGCCCGAGCTGGCCGACCTGCCGCGGGTCGGCAACCCGGGCCTGCGCCAGCTGGTCTACGCCGAGGCCGACCAGTGGAGCGGCCGGGCCCTGATCCAGGACGACCTGGCGGTGATCGCCAAGCCGACCCAGCAGGTCCTGCGCGAGCTGCCCGAGCTGGACGAGGTCCGCGACAGCGTGGTCGACTACTGGCGCGAGAGCCGCCAGAGCGAGCTGGCGGCCGAGGCCGCCACCAAGTTCCTCGACGCGCTGCCCAAGCCCGATGGCCACGCCGAGGGCCAGCCCTTCAGCCTCGAGGCCGATGCCTTCGCCGCCGCCGCCCAGGCCGCCGAGGTCGAGCCGCAGCTGCTGGATTGGATCTCGCGCCGCATCCGGCCCGCCGCCGACCCGCGCTGGGACGCCGACGAGCGGCTGCTGCCCTGGCTCCGCAACCAGATCGGCATGAACCTCGACGAGCACTTCGAGGGCGACGTGATCGGGCCGATGGAGAACACCTTCGTCCAGGCCCACGTGGTCGCCCGCCTGGCCGGCAAGCGCGCGCCGGACTCGGCCCAGATCTGGCCCGGCGAGATGAAGGCCGCCCGCGCCGCCGCTCAGCAGCAGGCGATGCAGAGCTTCCGCACCGAGCAGCTCTCCTACGAAGGGCTGGCCCAGGCCTACCAGATCGAGAAGGTCCTGATCGAGGAGGACGGCGTCAACGAGGGCTAGGCCCTCCGGCCCCGGCCCTGGATCCGGCCGCTCAATCGGCGTCCGGGTCCGCTTCCGGCCCCGTCTCCGCAGCCGCGGGGGCGGGGCCGAGCAGCATCTCGACGGTGGGGTCGATGCGGAGCAGCAGGCTGCGCAGCAGCTCCTCACCGAGCTCCTGGCGGCGCGCCGTGCGCTGGACCAGCGAGCGGTGCTGGTCGGCGTAGGTGGCGGCCGAGCGCAGCGACTCGCGGGCCGGCTCGGTGCGCTCGTGGCGCAGGTGGACCAGGGCCTCGAACAGGTGGGCCGAGAGCAGGTGGCGGCGCACCTGCAGGGCGCCGTCGCTGGGGAAGGAGGCCTCGGCGGCGCGCTGGACCAGCTCGCTGGCGGCGTCGCGCTGGCGGCGGGCCTGCTCGGCCAGCATCGCGGTGCGGGCCTCCCGCACGGCCGGCAGGGTAGGCGCGAAGGCCTCGGCGGCGGCCAGGGCGGCCAGGGCGGCGCCGTCGTCGCCGGCCTCCATCTGGGCCAGGGCCTGGGCCGGCAGCTCGACCTCGAACCAGCGCCGCTTGCTGCTGACTGCCGGGTGGTCCGGGGCGATGGCCTCGGCTCGCTCCAGGGCGGCCAGGGCGGCCGCCGGCCGGCCGTCGTTGACCTCGACCTCGAACAGGCCGGTGAGGGCGAACAGGTCGCCCGGGTCGTAGCGCAGGGACTGCTCGAGGGCCTGGCGGATGTCCGCCAGGGGCCGGCCGAGCTCGGCCCGTTCGTGGGCCTCGAAGTCCCAGGCGCGGGAATCCCAAGGCCGCCAGTAGAGGGCGCGGGCCAGGGCGCGGCCGCCGTCGGGCCGCTCCAGGTAAGCCGCGACGCTGGTCTCGCCCAGGATCTGGGCCGGCGCCGGCAACGCGGCGAGCAGGGCCAGGGCGGGGGCGGCGGCGGCGGCAGGCGTCATCCGGAGGGTCCGAGAGACCCCGGCTGCCGCGGAGGCTCCGCTGACGGCGGCCGGCGCCGCCACCAGCAGGGCGGCGAAGGCCAGG
>CAZXTO010000435.1:0-2963 GCA_964643675.1 uncultured Planctomycetales bacterium | reverse complement strand
AGGTCCCAGAGGAAGCGGCGGTCGGCGGCGGCGGCGAGGTGGGCGGGGGCGGGTGCCTCCTCGCCCAGGCCATCGAGCGCGAGGTCCACCTGCGCCAGCAGTCGCCCCAGGCTGGACCAGGTGGTTGGGCCGGCCGGATCGGTCTCCGCCAGCAGGCGCCCGGGCAGGAAGCGGACCAGGCGCGCCAGGTGCCGCTGGCCGTCGGCCGCCTGGACCTCGGCGATGCCGTCGCCGGACACGGTGGGGCGGGGCTCCGGCGCGGTCCCGGGCAGCCGCGCGGCCAGGCGCTGCATCGCGGCCTGCTGCAGCTCGAGGAAGGCGCGGTCCTCGGCGGCGTTGGCGATCTTCAGCACCCAGTCGCCGTCGTCCGTACGGGCCAGGAAGTTGCGGTCCTGGTAGCTCGGGAGGGGTTGGAGCTCGCCGGTCAGCTGCCAATGCTCGCGCAGAAGGGCGGCGGCGGCCTGGTCGAAGCGCGGGGCCGCGGCGGGAGCGAAGTTGCGGGAGAAGGGGGCGTCCATCGGGGTGGTGCCTCGATTCAAGCGGGGGCCCGGCGCGCTCGATCCGCGAAGGCCGCCGCCGGTTCGGAATGGCCGAGGAGGTGGGCCTTCGCCTCCTCGAGCGTGCCGTGCTGCCTGACCTCCTCTGCGGTCAATCGCGTCCGCAGTGTCCCGTAGCAGAGGTCGGCCAGCGGCAGCAGGAAGTTGACGTTGGCGTCGAGGTCCACGTGATGGATGAAGTGATGCCGGTCGATGAACGGATACCACGGCTGCGCCTCGACGAGGCGGAACCTGCCGGGGTAGTGGATGGCGTCGTGGACGCGGACGAAGAGATCGGAGAGCACGACCGAGGTGACCGCGATCGCGGCGAGGAAGAAGAGGTCCAGAGCCAACAGGGCGGCCGGGGCCACGATGAACACGGCGCCGATGCCCAGGTAGAAGCCGAAGTGTGCCAGCTTGGAGAGCCAGTTGCGCCAACCCGGCGGGTAGAGCCGCGAGACGTCCGGCTCGCTGATCGGATGGCGCAGGACCGGACCGTTGGTGGTGTAGCGCCAGGTCGGGAAGATCAGGGCGTGATGTCCCTGGTGGTGGATGCGGAAGATCTGGCCGAGCGGGCCGGGCTGACGCCGGTGGTAGACATAGCGATGCACCAGCCACTCCAGGACCGAGGCCGGGATCAGGGTGAAGACGATGCCGCCGAGGACGGCGATCACCGGGCCGAGGGCCAGGCCGGCCGTGGTGCGGACCGCCAGCAGGATCCCGGCGCAGGCGGCGGCGAGGAAGATGGAAGAGAGCAGGACGCGGATCGGGGAGAGGCGCATGGTGATGAGAGAGCGGCCGCCGTTGGCTGGCGGTGGGCCGCGATGATCGGCCAAGAGCGGCGCGCGATCAAGGCAGCGAGTGGCGGGCCAGATCGATGAAGGCCTCCGCCTGGGCGCGTTGCCACGCCTCGTCCCGCCTCAGCTCCGCGGCCAGCAGCGCCGCCACCCGCGGTGCGATCTCGGTGGCGGCGCGAGCGTCGAGCAGCAGCGCGCGGGTGCGGCGGCACAGCAGGTCCTCGACGGTGCGCGCCATCTCGTGGCGGGCGGCCCACACCAGCTGGGCGCCGAGCACCGGCAGGCGCGGGTGGAGGCGCTCGAGCAGCGCGGGATCCTCGGCGGCCAGGGCCCGCAGCGCGGCTTCGTCGGCGCCGTACTCCGGCAGCGGGTTGGACTCGGTCAGCGGCGGATCGTCCGGCTGCGGCTCGCGCCAGCCGTGGATCGGCAGGCGCCGGGTCGGACACTCGCGCTCCTCGAGGCCGCCGACCGCAGCGGCGAGCTCGACCACGTCCTCGGCCATCTTGCGGTAGGTGGTCCACTTGCCGCCGCAGACGGTGATCAGGCCGGAGGCCGAGGTCAGCACGGTGTGGTCGCGCGAGAGGGCGGCGGTGCCGCCGGCGCCGCCGGCGCGCACCAACGGGCGGATGCCGGTGAAGACCGACAGCACGTCCTCGGGGCGCGGGTCGCGGCTCAGGTAGTCGGCCGCGGTCTCGAGCAGGAAGGCGATCTCCTCCTCCTGCGCCTGCGGCTCCAGCTCCACGGCCTCGATCGCGGTGTCGGTGGTGCCGAGCAGGGTGCGGCCGCGCCACGGGATCGCGAACATGACCCGCTTGTCGCGCGTGCGCGGCACCATGATCGCGGTGTCGCCGGGCAGGAAGTCGCGCGGCAGCACCAGGTGCACGCCCTGGCTGGGCGCGATCAGGGGCTCGGAGCCTGGCGCGTCCAGCTCGCGAAGGGCATCGACGAAGGGGCCGGTGGCGTTGACCACGGCGCGCGCGGCGAGCTCGTGCTCCTGGCCGCTCTCCTCGTCGCGGAAGACCGCCCCGACCACCAGGCCGCTGGCGTCGTGCCGCAGCCTCACCACCGGCGCGTGATTGAGCACGGTGGCGCCCTGCTCGGCTGCGGTCTGGATCAGGTTGATGAGCAGGCGGGCGTCGTCGAACTGACCGTCGTGGTAGCGCACGCCGCCGCGCAGGCCGTCCTGCTCGAGGGTCGGGATCGCCTCGAGGACCTGATCGCGCGTCAGCAGCTTGGACGAGCCGAAGCCGTAGCGACCGGCCAGCAGATCGTAGACCTTGAGGCCGATGCCATACCAGGGCGCCTCCCACCACTCGTAGTTCGGCACGACGAAGGCCAGTTCGCGCACCAGGTGCGGCGCGTTGCGGCGCAGGCGGCCGCGCTCGTGCAGCGCTTCGACCACCAGTGAGACGTTGCCCTGCTGCAGGTAGCGCACGCCGCCGTGGACGAGCTTGGTGGAGCGGCTGGAGGTACCCGAGCCGAAGTCGGCGCCTTCGAGGAGCAGGGCGGCGTGGCCACGGGCGGCGGCGTCGATCGCGATGCCGGCGCCGGTGGCGCCGCCGCCGACCACCAGCAGGTCCCAGGGGGCGCCGCGGCCGGTGGCGGCGGCGAGGTGGGCGGCGCGATCGAG
>CAZXTO010000434.1:0-2968 GCA_964643675.1 uncultured Planctomycetales bacterium | reverse complement strand
GGATTCCCGCTCCGGGCGAGAAATCGCGCGGGATCGCTCAGGGCAGGAATTTCTTCACCTGCTTCATCTTCTGCGGCAGGTACTCCTCGATGACGAAGTTCAGCCCCCACTTGGCGAAGGCCTGCTGCTCGGCGCGCACGCCCATCTTCAGCATCTGCTTCAGGGCCGTCTTCCACTTCGGGTGGGCCTGGAAGAAGGGGTCGTTCTTGAGCGCGTCCTTGGCCCGCTTGACGTCCACCGGCTGCAGCGGGTGGGTGGCGTCCTCGAGGCCGAAGTCGAGGATGTCCTGCGGCGTCACGCCCATGAAGGTGGCCTTGGGTACGCAGAACTTGCGGTTCACGTGCGCCGCCGAGCCCGACCCCACCTTCAGGGTGCGGTAGATGTTGCAGATGCCGTAGGGGTCGCAGTCGACGAAGGCGTAGACCGGCAGCCTGAGGTCCTCGCTGAGCCGGCGCACGAAGCGCCGCGTGGCCCGGGTCGGCACGCCGCCCATCTCCACCAGGATGCAGTTGGCGGTGCGCCAGTAGCGGTGGTGGTTGAGGCGCTGGAACATGCCGCCGGTCTCGATCACCAACACGAACTCGGCGGCGGTCTCGAAGCCCAGGTGGTCGACCGTGCTGGGGATGGTGTAGGCCCCCGAGCCCATCGCGGCGCAGTCGGAGCGGATCGGCTCGTGGGTCTCGGGGTCGCGGTCGATCACGGTCAGGGCGCCGACCACCGAGCCGCCGTGCTCCTCGGGCACGAAGCGCAGCTCCTCGCGGGTGACGTCCTGGATCGAGAACATGCCCTCGATGTCGTCGAGCACGGTGTCCGACTCGCGCTGCTCGTTGAACTTGGCCTCGCCCCAGTTCTTGGAGACGTAGTAGGCCTCTCGCTTGGTGGCGAAGTCCTCGTCGGCGACCATGTCCTTGGCCAGGGCCATCAGGCGCAGGGTCTGGGCGAAGGTCTTGACCGAATTGACGTCCAGGGTGCGCGTCTTGAGGTTGCCGGCCATCTCGAAGTAGCCGACCTTCTTGTCGAACTTGACGTTCGACAGGTTGCGCTGGGGCATCTGGATCTGGGGCAGGCCGCCGGCGTTGGCGGTCTTGTGCACCCGCTTGGCGACCTCCTGGATCGAGTCCAGGGCCACCTTCTTGAGGTCGACCGTGGACTCGGCCACCGCGGCGCCGGTCTTGCGCTTGCGCGCCGCCTTCTTGGCGGGGGCCTTCTTGGCGGTCTTCTTGCTGGTCTTGCGTGCGGCCATCAGATCTTCCGGGTGGTCTCCATGCTCTCGCGCAGCTTCTCGACCGTCTCCTCGCGGTCCTCGTCCTCGATGCCGAGGATCTCCTGCAGGCCGATGCCGACGTGCGGCAGGTACTTCTCGATGTAGCTCCGCTTCTGGAACTCGCTGGCGACGCGCTTGCCCTTGCGGATGTGCACGCCGAGCTTGCGGCCGGCCTCCTGCAGCGCCAGCCGCACCTCCTTGAGGATCTCCGGGTAGGGCGCGATGGCCTCCTTGGCCTCGGAGGTGAAGGGCACCCAGACGCTGGCCATGTGGATGAAGATCACCGCCGAGCCGACCGGCAGCGCGCCGCGCGACTGGGACAGGCCGTAGTTCTTCCACGAGGTCTGGATCACCGACTTGGTGAAGCCGCAGGCGGCCTGCTGGAACAAGAGCGGCACGCGGTTGGCGAAGCGCAGCACCCGCACCGCCTCGTCGGCGTTGCCGAGCAGGTCCTCGGTGTCGGTGGTGCCGCGGCGCTTCTTGGTCTTGCGGATGCGGCCCTTGGTGTCGACCTCGAGGCGGTCGTCGCCGGGCTTGCCCCAGGCGATGCCGACCTCGATCTGGAAGGGGTTGCCGCGGTAGACCGCGGGCGGCCGGGTCGACACCGAGTAGAAGTCGGCGTCGCACTCCTTCATCAGGCCCTCGCGGATCCGGTCCTCGCCGATGGGGGAGAGGCAGTTGGTCGGCGGCGAGCTGATCTTGGTCTTCTGGATCGCGCGGTAGAGCCGGTCGGCCTCCTCGCGGGCGATCCGGGTCGGGTAGGCCTTCTCGCTCAGCTTGGCGGTCCCCAGGATCTCCTTCGCCACCTTGGGGCCGACGCGGCAGAACTCCTCCTGCAGGAAGCTGGACAGCCAGCGGCAGTTGGTGTCCCGCAGCATCTTCATCAGCTCGCCGAGCTCGACCCCATAAGGGTGGGGCTTGATCTCGGCCGGACGCTCCGGGACCTTCTTCACCGCCCGCTCGTACTCGCGGCCGTCGGCGCCCGGCGGCACGTAGGTGATCGAGGCGTGCGGGTTCGAGACCGCGGTCTGCTTGATGTAGTCGTCGACCGAGCGCAGGCCGCGCTGGTAGCTGGCCTCGAGGGTGACCTCGAAGCGGGTGCCGTGCTTCATGTGCCAGTCGTCGAGCTCCTCGTCCTTGGTGATGAGGGGCTTGTTCTTGGTGAAATCCATCTGGATCTCGAAGCGGTGGGCCTTGCCGCGCTTGGTCTTGGACTCGATGCGCGGCCCCTTGCCGGTGGTCATCTGGCCGTAGAGCCCGGCCGCCGAGATGCCGATGCCCTGCTGGCCCCGCGACTGGCGCCGGGAGTGGAACTTCGAGCCGTAGAGCAGCTTGCCGAAGATGTTCGGGATCTGCGCCTTGACGATGCCGGGGCCGTTGTCCTGGATCACCACCAGAAAACGGTCTTCCTCGAGCTGCTGGATCTCGACGAGGATCTCGGGAAGGATGCCGGCCTCCTCGCAGGCATCCAGGGAGTTGTCGACGGCCTCCTTGATGGTGGTCAAGAGGGCCTTGCGCGGGTTGTCGAAGCCGAGCAGGTGGCGGTTCTTGGCGAAGAATTCGGAGACCGAGATCTCCTTCTGCGCCCGGGCCATCTCCTCGGCGGTGGCGTGCTTTCTGGCGGCCACGATTCCTCCTTTTGTGGTCGTGGCCGCTAGTTTGCGGGCATTTTCGCCCCATTTCCAGTCCGGGGACTGGATTTAC
>CAZXTO010000433.1:0-2971 GCA_964643675.1 uncultured Planctomycetales bacterium | reverse complement strand
CGGCGCCGGACAGCAGCGGCACCAGCCCCAGCAGGAGCAGCGCGGCGAGCAGCGGACCGGCCAGCATCCGGCCTACTTCAGCAGCTCGGCGGCGGCCTCCTTGACCATCCCCTTCAGCTGGCCGGCCAGTCCGGCGGCCTTCTCGTTGGCGTAGATCATCACCACGGCCTTCTCGCCGTCGAGGATCGTGCGGAGGAAGGGGTTCTGGTCCTGCTTGCCGTGGATCGCCGCGGAGAACTCGCCGGCGTCGTCGACCGAGTCCCAGACCGTGGCCCAGACCGCCGCGTAGGCGCCGTCAGGACCCTGGTAGAGCTGCAAGGTGTCGCCGCCCCAGCCGGTGGCAGCCTCGTTGGTCCAGACCGCGTTCATCTGGGCGCTGGCGTCGGCCAGGTTCGGCAGCTCATCGGCCGAGACCACGAAGCAGGCCAGCTCGCCGTAGGTGTCCTCGTCGGCCAGCTTCCAGCCGCCGCCCAGCTTGGCGGCCAGGTCGGGAAGCTCGACCTTCACCGGGTCGTCGCGCAGCTTCTCGTCCCAGTACTTCTCGAAGTGCAGCACCTGCTCGGAGCTGACCGGCGGGTTGCGGAAGGCGCGGTCGAGCTCCTCGGCGGTCGGGGTCTTCATCGCCGCCGCCATGGTGCTGGAGTTGCGGACCAGGAACTTGTTGCCCTCGAGGTAGGGCAGGGCGAGGGTCATGACCAGGAAGGGCGGCGCGTTCTCGAGCCCCTCGGTGCTGGCCTCCATCATCTCCTGCATCTGCTCGACGCTGTCGGCGTCCATCGTGAACCACTGGTTCATGGTGCCCTGGATGGTGTAGAGGTTCATCAGCGAGGTGCCGCTGCCCTCGACCACCGCGCGCATCGCGAACTCGGAGTCGGTGTTGAGGTCACGCGCGTCCTCGAACATCTTGTCGAGCTCGTAGTACTGGTCGTCGAGCGCGTGGGTCAGCTCGTGGGCCATGATGATGTCGGCCAGCATGCCCTCGTTGAAGGTGCTGATCATGTAGAAGGCCTCGGTCTTCGGGTCGTAGAAGCCGCCGACCTGCGACTCGAGCAGCTCCAGCATGGCCTCGTACAGGTCCAGCTCGGGGTCCATCAGGCCCAGCAGCCGGTACTCCTGGTTCATGTACTCGAGCTGTTCGGCGCCGTACTCGGACTCGAACTCCTGCTTGGCGAACTCGATGAACTCCTTGGGAGTCTTGACGCCGGCCGGCACCGGGCGCTTGAACTCCCAGCCGCGCAGCTCGGCCACGCGGGGCAGGATCTCGTCGACCTTGGCTTGGAGGGCGACCGGGTCATATCCCTCGCCGGCGCCGGCTCCGGGGTCCTGGGCGCAGGAGGGGGCGAAGAGAAGAAGGGCTAGGGGCAGCAGCATCACGGCCTTAGATTAGGATCGCGGGTAGGAGTTCGGGATCATGAGGAACGGTCGAGTCGTCATCGTCGGCGCCGGAATCGCGGGCGCAGCCGCTGCCTGGCAGCTGGCCCGGAGGGGCGTGAAGGAGCTGACCCTCCTCGAGCGGGAGGACGCCGCGGACCGTCATTCCTCGGGCCGCAACGCCGCGATCCTGCGTACGTCCATGGAGGACCCGATCCTGCACCTTTTGGCGCGGGAGTCGCTGGCCTTCTACCAGGAGCCGCCGGCCGGCTTCGCCGAGCATCCGCTGTTCGAGCCCTGCGGGCTGTATCTGGCCGCTCCGGCCGCCCAGGCGGCGGCCCTGCGGGCCTGGGCGCTGGACCCGGCCTGCGCGGTCGGAGCGGTGGAGGTGCCGCCGGACGAGCTCTACGGGCGCGTGCCCGAGCTGGCGCCGGGGGTCGAGGCGGTGATCTCGGTGCCCGGGGAGGGCGTCTTCGACCTGTCGGCGATCCACCAGGGCTTCCTGCGCGGCGCCAAGGCGGCCGGGGCCGAGCTGCGCTTCCAGGCCGAAGCCCTGGAGCTGTGCCGCGACGAGCGCGGCGCGGTGGCGGGCGTGCGCACCGCCGAGGGCCTGGTCGAGGCGGGCACCGTGGTGCTGGCCGCCGGCGGCTGGGGCGACCGCCTGGCCGCCGCGGCCGGCCTGCCGCTGGAGCTCACCCCCTACCGCCGTCACCTGCTGGTGAGCGAGCCGCTCGAAGCCGAGGTCGCGCGCTGGCCGGTGGTGTGGCTGTCCGGCACTGAGTTCTACTTCCGCCCCGAGAGCGGCGGCCTGATGTTCAGCCCCTGCGACCAGGTCGCGGTCGATCCCGACCGCGGCGAGGAGATCGACCAGGAGCAGTTCGCGGTGGCGGCCGAGAAGGCAGCGGCCTGGCTGCCGCAGCGCGCCGACGCCGGCCTGGCCTACGCCTGGGCCGGCATGCGCACCTTCAGCCAGGACCACCGCTTCGTGATCGGCCCCGACCCGCGCTGCGAGGGGCTCCACTGGGTGGCCGGCCTGGGCGGCCACGGCATCACCTGCGCCCCGGCGGTGGGCCGGCTGGCGGCGGACTGGATCGTGGACGGGGCGGCGGCGGATTCGGCGGCGGCGGCTCTCGCGCCCGAGCGGCTGGTGGCGGCCCCGGCGGCTCCGCGGGGCTGAACGGGTCGGCCGAAACTGCCAAGAACCACCCCTCACGAGCTGGGTTCCTGGATCACCCCCCTTGATCCGAGAGTAGGAACGATGATCCTGACCACAGCCGTGTTGATGTTCGCCGCCCAGGGTGCTCCTCCCGAGGAGTTCCGGCGGCCTCAGGCCCCTCCCGGGGCCCAGACCCAAGACCCCGCCGTCCAGGAACGGCGCCGCCTGAACCGCCCGGGCAAGGGCGAACGCCCCGCCGCCAAGGGCGAGTGCCGCAAGTGCGGCAAGAAGATGGGGCACAAGGCTCGCGCCAGCGACGGCGAGCGCCCGCAGCGCGGGCAGGACGGCGCCCGGCCCCAGCGCCCGCAACGCGGGCAGGACGGAGCCAAGCCCCAGCGCCCGCAACGCGGGCAGGACGGAGCCAAGCCCCAGCGCCCGCAACGC
>CAZXTO010000432.1:0-2980 GCA_964643675.1 uncultured Planctomycetales bacterium | reverse complement strand
TGATCAGCTGCGACACCCTGCGGGCCGACAGCCTGGAGGAGCTGGAGGGGGAGCTGCCGAACCTCGAGGCGCTGCGCGAGCGCGGCCGCTGGGCGCCCTACGGCCTGGCGCCGAGCTCCTCCACCCGGCCCAGCCACACCACCATGCTGTCGGGGCTGCCGGCGGTGGCTCACGCGGTGAAGAACAACCAGTGGAAGATGGGCGGCGAGGTGCGGCTGGTGTCGGAGCGCTTCCAGGAGGCCGGCTGGCGCACCGCGGCGGTGATCAGCAACGCCATGATCAGCTCGACCGCCGGCTTCGACCGCGGCTTCGAGGTCTTCGACGAGACGCCGATCGTGCGCCGGCACTTCCGCAACGTCGAGCTGTCGGCCAGCCAATTCAGCCTCGACCACTTCATCCGCGCGGCCAAGCGCGGCACCTGGATCGGCTGGCTGGGGCTGTACGGGCCCGGGCTGGAGCATTGGATCCTGCACGACTGGAAGGGGCTGACCCCCAACCAGGGCAACGGCCAGGTCAGCGTCGACCGCGCGCGGGCGCTGATGAGCGAGATGCAGGCCGGGGAGGCGCCCTACTTCCTGTTCGTGCACCTGATGGATCCGCACACGCCCTACGTGCCGCCCGAGGAGTTCACCGGGCGCGCCGGCCGGCCGCAGGGCGTGCCCGAGGCCTACCGCGCCGGCGCGTACGGCCCCGGCGACTGGACCGTGGTCAACAAGATCGGCGAGGGCCTGGCGGCGGGCGACCCCGAGGCGCGCGCCTACCTCGAGAAGGTGCGGCAGATCTACCTCGAGGAGGTGGTCTACGTCGATTCGGTGCTCGGGCAGCTCCTGGAGCAGGTCGAGGCCGGCGGCCGGGAGACCGTGATCCTCTTCACCTCGGACCACGGCGAGCACTTCGGTGAGCACGACCTCGTGCTGCACTCGAATTCGCTCTACGAGCCGCTGGTGCGGGTGCCCTTCCTGCTGGCCGGCCCCGGTGTGGAAGCCGGCCGCTTCGAGCACCCGCCGCAGCTCGAGGACGTCGCGCCGACCCTGCTGGCGCTGGCCGGCCTGTCGCGCGAGGGCATGATCGGCCGCGACCTGAGCGCCGGTCCGTTGGCGCCGCGTCCGCACGTGGAGCGCTTCCATGAGTTCCTGGCGGTCCGCAAGGGGCCGTGGAAGCTGATCCTCACCGAGGACGAAGAGGGCGAGTTCCATCCCACCGGGCTCTACCAGCTCGAGCGGGACCCGGGCGAGCTCGACGACCAGCTCGACGCGGACCCGCCCGCCAAGGCCGAGCTGCTGCGGCTGGCCGCGGCCGCGATCCAGGCCGAGCGCGCCGCCGCCGGCGGGGCCGAGCTCGACACCGACGCCGCCCACCAGGAAGCCCTGCACGAGCTGGGTTACGCCGGCTACTAGGCCGGCTCGTGCGGGCCAGCGCCGGGCCGGCCGGCCGGGCCTCGGCGGTCCGGCGCCGGGCTCAGCCCTTCAGCTCGAGCGCGCGGCCTCGGTGCAGGTGGTGCTTGGCCGCGAGGGTGGTCCAAGGGGCGCTCTGGACCGGCCAGTCGGCCATGCGCTGCTGGTAGCGCCGGCTCTTGCGCTGGGCTCGCCAGCGCTCCTTGAAGCGCGCGAATCCTTTGGTGGGGCCGGCCACCCGCACCTGGCGGCGGCCGTGCTCCTCCCACCACGGGCCGAAGCGCTGCTCGAGCGGGAAGTCGGCCGGGATCGGCCGCTGCACCGTCGCCGAGGGCAGGTAGCGCACCACCTCGCCGCCTTCGAGCTGCAGGCGCAGCAAGGACTCCCCTTGGTCGAAGCCGCCGTAGTCGAGCACGACCTGGCGCCGGACGGCGAAGTTGTCGGTGGGCAGGAAGCCGCGGTCCTGGGGGCGCACCTGGCGGTCGAAGTGGCCGAGGTCGAAGCGCTCGAAGGGCCCGAAGTTGTCGTGCATGACGACCCGCGCCCAGTCGCTGCAGCCGGGGGCGAGCTGCGGGAACACGCGGCCGGCGGCGGAGGCCAGCTCGGCCTCGGCGAAGGCGGCCCGGTAGCGCGCCAGCCAGCCGGGCAGGGGGCGCGCGTCGTGGCGCAGGAAGGCGACCACGTCGCCCTCGGCGGCCTCCAGGCCGGCCTGCTGGTCGCTCGCGACCAGCAGCTCCGCGCCCTCGGCGTGCGGGGCCAGGCGCGCGCGGTCGGCCTCGCCGCCGCCGACGAGGACCACGCTGAAGCGGGGGGCGGGACTCACGGTCGCTGCAGGTGCTGGGCGCCCTCGCTCTGGTTGTGGCGCGATTGTTCGAGGGGCCGGAAGCCGGCCTCGTCGAGGCCGCAGAAGGCGGCGATCCGGCGCTGGCCCTGCTCGTGGTTGAGCTCGCCCATGTCGAAGACGCGGAAGCGCTCGGGCATCGCCGCGGCGAAGCGCTCGGCGCGGGCGTAGTAGTCGTCCCAGTAGAGGCCGATCGACTCCTTCTTGTCGACCGCGGCGAAGTCGGGGAAGCAATGGTCCCAGACGTCGGCCTGCCACTCCTCGCCGTCGTGGGCGGTCCAGAAGTTGCGCGGCCCCGACCAGCGGTCGAAGCTCTTGACGGTGCCGGCGCGGTCGCGCTTCATGCACACGAAGCGCGCCTCGGGGGCGGCCTCGAGGATGCGGTCGAGGTAGTAGATCCAGGTCGAGAAGACGTCGCCGACCAGGGTCCGGGAGGAGGCGGCGGCGCGGGCGAGGAAGGCGTCGACATAGGCCTCGCCGCCAGCGGCGGGCAGGTCGTAGCTGTAGTACTCGTGGAAGACCTCGCAGCCGGGCTGGTGGTCCAGGAGCCGCGCCAGCGAGGTGGTCCCGCAGCGGCCGGTGCCGAGGCCGAAGACCAGGCGGGCGCCGCTCACGCCGGGCCTCCCGAGCCGCTGGTGGGGCGGGGCCGGTCGCCCTCGCTGCGGGCGCGCTCGGCGCGCTCGAGGCGGCCCCCGAGCAGGTGCTCCCCGGCGCTGGGCAGCGCCGCGAGGTGATCAGCGGATTC
>CAZXTO010000431.1:0-2980 GCA_964643675.1 uncultured Planctomycetales bacterium | reverse complement strand
CCTGTTGGCTAACAACCGCAGCTATGGCCGCTTCCTTCTTCGGAGCCACAGAGGTCTCCGGCGGAGACCACCATGCACCTCTACTACTCGCCCTACTGCCCCTACGCCCAACGCCCGCGGGCGGTCTGCGCCCGGCTGGGTCTCGAGCCCGAGCTGCACGAGATCGACCTCGCCGATCGCGGCGCCGCCTACCTGGCCCTGTGCCCGACCGGCCGCGTGCCGCTGCTCGACGACGACGGCCTGCTCTACGAGTCGAGCGTGATCTGCGACTACCTGGCCGCCAAGGCCGGCTGGACCGAGGCCTGGGGCGAGGACCTGTTCCTCGAGCACCGGCAGCGGCTGGCGCTGGCCCAATGGGACGGCAGCGTCGCGCCCGCCTTCTACCGCAGCATGCGCGAGCCGGGCACGGTCGCCGACGAGTCGCTCGACAAGGAGCTGGACTTCTTCGAGCAGACCCTGGAGCTGATCGAGCACCGCAGCGACAACCTGCTCGGCCTCTGCTGCGCGCCGAACTGGATTCGCTTCCAGTGGATGAGCGAGCGCAGCGAGCTGGCGGAGTACCTCGGCCGACGCCCGGGTCTGCGCCGCTGGCTCGAGGCCGCCGCCGCTCGCCCCGAGATCCAGGACACGCTGCCGGACCGCGAGGACATGGTGGCGCGGCTGATGGCCAAATTCGCCGCGCCGGCGGGCTGAGTCCGGCGGAAAAGGCCGGCTTTCCTTCTGGGTTGACCGGCGGGAGGGCTTAGCGGAACCCTACCCTTCCCGCCGCCCTCACCCTCATCATGCCATGAATGTGCTCTTCCGCACCTTGGGCGGCGGCCTCGCCCTCCTCCTCCTGACCCTCCCCCTGCCCGCGCAGGGCCTGCTCGACCTGGACGCGGTCGACAGCGACAGCATCAACCCGCCGGGCACCAACTGGCAGGACAACCGGCTGCGCGCCTACTGGAGCGCGGACTACGTCGACGGCTTCCTGAAGTTCGACCTCTCCGCGATCCCAGACGGCGCCACGATCACCTCGCTGAAGCTCACCACCTACCACGAGTACGGCTACGGCAACCCCCATGACAACCCCGAGGTGCAGATCTACCGGGTGGCCAACGACTCCTGGAGCCGCGCCAACAGCGCCGACCCGCACCGGGTCTGAACGAGGTCCTGACCCCGGTCCACACCGGCTTCCCGGTCAACGACCTCGAACCCTACGAGTGGCAGCTCGACGTCGACGCCGCCAACTGGACCACCGACCTGATCGACGACACCCTGAGCCTGGCGATGCGCAACGTGGCCGGGGCAGCCCAGCGCTACAGCTACGTCTACTGGTACGGCTCCGACCCGGGCCTGGCCCCGCCGGAGCTGGAGGTGATCTGGACCGAGGGTCCGCAGCTCTACCTCTGGTCGATGACCGCCGGCCAGACCGGCATGATCGAGGTCAGCGACGCCACCCCGGGCGGCCGGGTGATCATCGGCTACAGCCTGAGCGGCACCGGGCCGGTGCACGTGATGACCGGGTCCTGCGGATTGGTCACCGCGAACCTCACCTTGCCGATCACCCAGCTGCCGCCGCAGACCGTGGATCCCTTCGGCTGGGTGTTCCTGCCGGTGAACGTGCCTCCCGGCACGGCGGGGACGCAGGCCTGGTTCCAGGCCCTCGACCTGGCCGGCTGCGCGGTCACCAACATGGTGCCGGTCACCATCCAGTGAGGCCCGCGGGGAGGGCTCCCGAGCGGGGCCCTCCCCTTAGCGGATGAAGAACACCGGGCCGTTGCCGGAGCGTTCGGCTTCCGCTCGCTGACGCTCCCGCTCGGCCTCGAACCAGGCGTCGAGGCGCTCCTGGGCCGCCGCGGCCCGGTCCCGGCGGTCGGTCCACTGCGCCGCCAGCTCCTCGTCCCCGAGCTGCTCGGCCGCCGCGATCAGGACCTCGGTCATCTCGGGCAGCAGGGTGTGCTCCTGCAGCTCCTCGCCGAGGGCGAGCGCGGCCTCGGGGCCCCCACGCTCGAGCCGGCGCGTGAGCAGCTCCGGGATCCGGTAGAGGTTCAAGCGTCGCTCGGCCAGCAGCTCCTCCTCGATCGCGTCGGCGGCGGCCGCGGCCCCGGTCCGCCGGGCGGCGTCGGCGATCCAGAGGCGGGAGCTGGTGTCCGGCGCTTCGGCCGCCAGCAGCCGCTCGAGCAGGGCCGCGGCCCCCTCGGCGTCGCCGAGCTCGTCCAAGCGCCACACCGCCAGGGCGACCGCCCGCAGGCCCTGGCCGCGGTCGATGCGCTCGGCCTCGACCCAGTCGAGCAGGGCGGCGCCGAGGGCCCGGAACCAGCTGGCCGGGTCCTGCCACTCGCTGCTGTCCTTGGGCAGGAAGTCCCGCATGTCCTGGGTCGAGAAGCGGCTCCGGGCGAAGGCGCCGGCCCAGGACCAGCGGGAGCTCGGGAAGGCGCCCGCCGGGAAGCTGCAGACCGCCGCCTCGTAGCAGGCCACCGCGCGCTCGATGTCACCGGTCTGGGCGTAGAGCTTGGCGGCGGCCCGCGCCACCCCCCGCCGCAGCGGCTGCTCGCGTGAGTCCGCGCCTTCGCAGACCTCGAGGCAGTGCTCCAACGCGTCGGCCGGATCCAGCATGCCGGTCCAGATGTCGAGCACCAGCATCTGGTAGGACTCCTGCTCCCATTCGTAGCGCACCGGCGAGGCGAAGCGCAGGGTGTCCTCGACCAGCGCCACCAGGTCCTCGCCGCCGCCGAGGGTCTCGCGGACCTCGCTCACCAGCTGACCGACCGGCAGGGTGCCGTAGTCCTCGCCTCGCATGCTGAAGTAGCTCGAGGCCGAGGCCAGGGTCGAGCACCAGCGGTAGAGGTCGACCGCCCGCTCGCGCTCGCCGAGGGCGCCCAGCACCCGCGCCAGGCGCAGCAGCTGGCGGCCGTCGCGCGGGTGCAGGCTGCCCTCCAGGCTGCCGAGCACGCGGCGGGCGTCCTCGCCGAAGGCCTCCGGCTGGGACTCGAGCAGC
>CAZXTO010000430.1:0-2981 GCA_964643675.1 uncultured Planctomycetales bacterium | reverse complement strand
GCAGGCCTCGGTCGACGAGCAGGTCGCCGCCGCCGCCGCCCGCCTCGAAGCCGCGGCCGAGGACTTCCTCGGCAGCCGTCGCAGCCGCCTCAAGACCACGGACAGCGAGGACGGCCGGCTGCGGCTGCACTCCGACTTCAGCAGCCGGGACCGCAAGGCCGCCCTGAAGGGCGCGGGCGCCGTCCTGGCGCGTCTCGACGCCGCCCTCGGCGCGCCGGCCGAACCGCCCGCCGCTCCCCTGCGGGCGGTGATGATCAAGCGCCGCAAGAGCTACCACGCGCTGTGCGACGCCCTCGTCGAGGCCGACCCGAGCCAGGCGGAGTACTTCGAGCACACCAAGCAGGGCACCGGCTTCACCCTCTACCGCCCGCCGCTGACGGTCTACTTCCACGACCCGAAGGTGCAGAAGGAAGCCCGGCCGGACCACGCGATCGCTCACAACCTGGTCCACCTCGAACTGACCCGCCGCTACGGTCAGCTGCCGCTCTGGCTCAAGGAGGGGCTGGCCTGCGCCGGCGAAGAGGGCGCCTTGGGCGAGGTCTGGGCCCCTTGGTACCGCGAGGGCTTCGTCTTCAGCGAGTCCCACGGCGTTTGGCGGGACCGGGCCGGCGAGCTGGCGCCCGGCATGGCCGAACGGATGGAGCGGCTGTTCCGTTACTCCGGGCGTCCTTACCAGGGCGAGTTCGCCATCCTGGCCTTCGCCTTCGCCACCTGGACCCTCGAACAGGAAGCCGCAGCCTTGCCTCGCTTCCTGGGGCTGCTCCAGGCCGACTACGCCGAGCACCAACGAGAAGGCGGGCGTTACCAGCCGGACCCGGCCCGGGTCCTGGGCTTCGCCGCCGAGAGCTTCGGCGTCGACTGGCGGCAGCGCCTGGAGGCCTGGTGGGGGGCGCCAAGGGCCGAGAATTCCGGCGAGCGCCGACGCTGAGGCTCGCCGCGCCGGTTCAATAGCGCGCATGCCGCGTCCGCCCCTGTCCTGCCTGCTGCTGCTCGCCGGCTTGCCTGCCCTGGTGGGATCCTCCTGCGCCTCCGCCGGGCCCGGCCACCCCGCGCAAGCGAGGCCCCAGCTGGAGCTGGCCGCCGGTCCGATGCTCGGCTTCGTCGGTCCGGACCGGGCGCGGATCTGGGTCCAGGGACGGAGCAAGGGCTGGGCCTGGATCCAGTACCGCGAGCGCGGCGGTGAGTGGCAGGACGCGCGCCACTTCGACGGCCGCCGCGCCCGCAGCTACCTGGCGCCCGAACACGACTACGCCGCCACCTGCGAAGTCCCCGGACTGCAACCCGCGACCGTCTACCAATACCGGGTGGCCCGGCAGGCGGGGGTCGTGCCCGCGTCCCATGACCAGAGCTTCCGCACCCCGGCGCCAGAGGGCGTCGCCGAGGACCTGGTGGTGGCCTTCGGCAGCTGCGCCGGCGACTGGGGCGATGACGCCAGCCAGCCGGTGTGGCGGGCGGTGCACGAGCAGCGCCCGGACCTGTTCCTGTGGCTGGGCGACAACGTCTACTTCCGTTTGCAGGACCGCGAGTGGCTCGACCCCGAGGCGATGGCGGAGCGCTGGCGCCTCCAGCGCAGCCTACCCAGCCTGCAGCCCCTGCTGGCCGGCACCGCCCACTCGGCGGTCTGGGACGACCACGACTACGGGCCCAACGACGGCGACAAGAGCTACCGCCACAAGCTCGCGGCCCTGGAGCTGTTCCACCGCTATTGGCCCAACCCCGGCTTCGGCAGCGACGGGGTGCCCGGGGTCTGGCACCGCCTGCGCCGCGGCCAGGTCGAATTCTTCCTGCTCGACGGGCGCTTCCACCGCGACCCGCAGCAGCAGCTGGCCGACGCCTCCAAGACCCAGTTCGGCGAGGCCCAGTGGCGCTGGCTGGAGCGCGCCCTGAGCGAGAGCACCGCCGCCTTCAAGGTGCTTTGCTCGCCCTCGCAGGTGCTGGCCGACTACCACAGCTACGAAGGCTGGTGGTCCTATCCGGCGGATCGCGAGCGGCTGTGGCGGATCGCCCGCGAACACCGGGTGGAGGGCTTGGTGCTGCTGAGCGGGGACCGCCACATCGGCGAGGTCCTGGCGGGCGAGGGGCTGGGCTACCCGCTGTACGAGTTCTGCTCCAGCCCGCTGGCCGCCGGCATCGGCGAGCACCCGCCGGCCGAGCTCGCCATGCGGGTGCCGGGCACCCTGGTCACGGTCGAGAACTTCGGCCTGCTGCGCTTCGAATTCGGCGGTCCGGACGGCCCGCGGCTGAGCTACAGCGCCCGCGACGTGTCCGGCCGACCGCTGCACCCGGAGCTGGTGGTGCCGCTGGAGGCCCTGCGCTGGCCCTGAGGCCGCCCGATACAAGGCTCCGGGTTTGGATTGAACCTGGGGCGGCGATCCGCCAAGATGAGCGCGCCGTCCCGGCTGGAATCCAGAAATGATGCTCTCCGCGCTCGTCCTCACCCTGCTCCCCGCGGCCCTGCCGCAGGACCCGGCTCCGGAAGCCCCGTCCTTCACGCCCGCGCGCGTGGGCGAGGCGCCGGCCTCGGTGCGCGCCTTCCACCACCAGACCATGCCGGTGGTCGCCGAGCTCGAAGCCGGCACCCCGGTGCGAATCGTCGCCAAGCGAGAGCCCTGGGCTCGGGTCCAGGTCCCTGGCGGGCTGGTGTTGTGGGTCTACGGCAAGTACCTCGACCAGGAAGGCGACCGCGGCACCATCAATACCGCCCACGTGCGGGCCCGCCCGCTGCCGTCGACCAAGCCGGACTCCTACCCCGTCGGCCAGTTCCTGAAGGGGGACGCGGTCGAGGTGATGGGGACCGATGGCGACTGGGTCCAGGTCCGCGCGCCCGAGCACCTGGGGGCCTGGATCCCGCTCAGCGCGCTGGTCGAGTACTCCGAGCAGCCGGGGGATTGGGACCAGAGCTGGGCCGCCGCCGCCAAGGCGCTGGGCGCCAAGCCGGTCGTGAAGCCGCCGACGCCCGCCGTCGAGCCAGGGCCCGAGGG
>CAZXTO010000429.1:0-2984 GCA_964643675.1 uncultured Planctomycetales bacterium | reverse complement strand
GGTGCCAATCTGGCACCAGACGTCGAGGGTCGCGGATCGCGGTCCCCGGATCAGGGGGCGCCGGGTACGAGAGGACCCTACTTGAGGTTGATGAGGGTGTAGTAGGCCTGGGGGTGGAGGAGCGGGGTGCCGGCGGTGTTGCGGAGGCCGGTGGCGGCTAGTTCGTGGACGTAGCCGGGGCGGAGGGCCTCGCAGGTGAGGGTGATGGTGAGGCCGTCGTCGGAGAGGGTGGCGGCGGTGATGGGGACCTCGGCGGGGTCGGTTTCTTCGCTGCCGTAGGTGCTGTGGAGCAGGTAGGTGTAGCTGCTCATCCGGTAGGAGGCGGGGTCGGTGGCGGCGGCGCGGTCGGCGGGCTGGGTGAGGCGGAGGCTGAAGCCGGTGGCCGTGGCGCTCATGGTGTGGATCTCGAAGGGCGTCCGGCCAGTCCATTGGAGGCGCTGCAGGCCTTCGGTGCGGGTGCCCTTGGAGCCCCAGCCGCGGTTGGTCTGGCCGGTGAGCAGCGAGCCGTCCTCGCCCCAGGCGAGGCGCACGATGCCGCAGGCGAAGTTCTCGCGGAAGGGGTAGCAGGCGCCCTGCCAGTGGCCGTCCACCTCCTCGAGGGTGACGCGCATGACGTTGGCGCCGTACTGGTCGGCGACGAAGAGCTGGCCGGCGAAGGGGCCGAAGGCGCCCTCGGTGGTGTCCCAGACCAGGCCGGAAGCGCTCTGACCCATCTTGCGGTACGGGAACCAGACCGCCGGCAGCTTGAAGTTGGGCATCGCCTTCGCGACCTCGGGCATCGGCTTGCCGTTGGGGATCTCGCCGGGGTGCTCGACCTGGGACTCGGGCAGCTTGGCGTCGTCGATGCCGTGCGGGTGGCCGTGGAAGTCCCCCACCTCGAGGTGCGCCAGCTTGTTGGCGCCGCACCACTCGCCCTGGTTGTCGGTGTAGAACATCTCCCCCCACGGGCTGGTCTCGATGCCGGCGGGCGAGCGCAGCCCGGCGCAGACCGGCTGCATCTCGCCCTCGGGGGTGATCCGGACCGCCCAGCCGCGCCACTTGGCCTCGCCGAAGGGCTCGTCACCGAAGGGCTTGTTGAGGGTGACCCAGAAGTTGCCGTCGGGGTCCACCCGCGGGCCGAAGGCGTACTCGTGGTAGTTGCCGCTGATCTCCCAGTCGTCGCAGAAGGTCTCGAAGGCGTCGGCGCGGCCGTCGCCGTCCTGGTCGCGCATGCGGCCGAGGCCGCCGCGCTCGGCGTACCAGATCCAGCCCTCGTGCTCGAGCAGCCCGAGCGGCTCCTGCAGGCCCTGGGCGTAGAGCTGGAACTCCGGCTGCTCGCCGTAGGCGTCGCGGATCAGCCACACCTCGCCGCGCCGGGTGGCGGCGAGCACCTGGCCGTCGCCGCGCGCCATCAGGCCGCTGACCTCGAGCTTGACGTCCTCCGGGTAAGGGACGTCGACGATGCGGTAGTAGTCGGCCTCGACCGGCGCCGGCGGGTGGGCTTCCTGCGGCAGGGCCGCCAGGATCAGGGGGAGCAGGGAGATCACCATGCGTATCGCAGCTCGATTTCGGCGTCGCCGCCGGCCTTCCAGGGCAGGTCGACGCGCAGCTCCTGACCGCCGTCGACGGGTTCGACGCGGGCGGCCGCGCCGGCGGGGAGGTGCAGCAGGAGGCCGGCCTCATTGCGGTAGGCCCCGCCCTCCAGGCGCTCGATCTGCGTCCCGGCGAGCAGCCGCAGGACCACGCCGGAACCGGCCGCGTCGGCGGCGCTCCGGTCATGCCGCAGCTCCAGGCGACGCACCATGCTCAGACCGTCCTGGTCGAGCACCGGGCGCACTCGCTCCCGCCACTCGACCGCGCCGCGGCGGGCCAGGAAACTCGGCGCCCCGTCTTCCTCCATCGCGCGCGAGAGGTAGACCGCCGGTCCCTCCCCCACCACCGGCGGACCGGCCGGAAGCTCGGCCACCGAGTCGCTGTCGGGGAACTCCAGCTTGCCGGCGCGTCCCTCCCAGGTGCCGCGGGCGTTGAGGAAGTCGCCCTTCCACAGCCGCGCCAGCCGCGCTCCGGCCATGTCGTAGGCGTAGTGGGCGCGCGCGGGGAAGCCGACCGCCAGGGTGCGCGGGCTGACCCCCCTCATGAAGGTGCCGAAGCTCAGCGGCCGGTCCACCGGCACCAGCTCGTAGCTGCTGCGGTCGACGACGAGTCCGTGCGGCAGCGGCATCGACTCCCCCAGGGAGAGGTAGGAATAGACCGCGTCGATCTGCGCCTGCGGATCGCCGCCGAGGCGATCGGGGAAGACCGGATGAGCCGGGTTCCAGAAGGCCGGCATGCGCGTCCCGGGGCGCAGGCTGGCGGGTTCGAGCAGGTAGTCGCGAAACCAGCCTGGCTGCAACCGGTCGGCGCTCTCGGCCAGGTCCATCGCGCGCGCGCCCAGCGCGGGATGCCCGGCGACGTCGTGGCAGGCGAAGCAGGAGAAGCCCTGGCTGCCGACCATCTGGCGCCCGATCTCGAGCACCTCGGCGTCGAAACCAGGAGCGGTCGAGCGGCCCGGGCCGTCGACGGCGGCGAACAGCTCCCCCAGGCCGGCGATCTCGGGACCGCCGAAGACCGGCATCCGCGTGAGCATGTACGGGCGCACCTTGGCCCCTTCGGTCAGGACGCGGCGCATCCACTCCGGCTTCAGCTTGGCGCCGACGCCGTCGAGCCGCGGCGGGAAGCGACCCTCGTCGCCCAGCTCCTCGGTCCCTTCGAAAAAGGGCTTCGCGCGCTCTTCGGGACCGCCGAGCCCGCCGCGTTCGTGGCAGGCCAGGCAGGCGTAGCGGGCCAAGGTCCGTTCGAGCTGCTCCGCGGGCGGCAGCGGCCACCGCAGCCGCTCGGGTTCCGCCAGCGCCGCCTGCACGGCCGCGCGCGGCTCCGGCTCGAAGGCGTAGCGCGGGTGGTCGCCGGTGGCCTCCGGATCCAGGCAGCCGCCCGCGCCGCCCTCGGGCGCGGCGGCGATCGCGGCC